>JAGCZI010000156.1 GCA_017960085.1 Bacteroidales bacterium | reverse complement strand
TAACAATGACAGAAGACGACAGCCTCCTTCTCCCGGAAGAGGAAATGTTCGAGCATTTCCGATTCGTCAGCGACAAGAAGCAGGGGCTGCTGCGGGTTGACCGCTATATCACCGACCATATGGAGCAGGTGTCCCGTCACAGGGTGCAGCTCGCCATAGAGGCCGGATATGTGCGTGTCAACGACAAGGTCGTAAAGGCCAATTATAAAGTCAAGCCTCTGGATGTCATCACTATAGTGATGCCTTACCAGCGCCGCGGCTTCGAAGTTGTGCCTGAGAACATCCCTCTCGACATAGTCTATGAAGACGACGACCTGCTCGTCGTCAACAAGCCGCCGGGACTCGTGGTCCACCCCGGCCACGGCCATATCACCGGCACTCTGGTCAATGCGCTGGCCTACCATCTCGGCATCAGCCAGGGGCCGGAAGGAGAGGACGACCGTATGGGCATCCTTGTACACCGCATCGACAAGGACACCTCCGGGCTGCTGCTGGTCGCCAAGAACGAAGACGCCCAGATGTTCCTTTCGCGCCAGTTCTTCTATCATACCATAGAGAGGACTTACGTGGCGCTTGTGTGGGGCAATGTCGCCGATGATGCCGGCACGATCGAAGGCAACATCGGCCGCGACCCCAACGACCGTATGCGCTTCAAGGTCTTCCCGGAAGGGGACCAGGGCAAGACTGCAGTCACCCATTACAAAGTGCTGGAGCGCTTCGGCTACGTGACGCTGGTGCAATGCAAGCTGGAGACCGGACGCACCCACCAGATCCGAGTCCATATGAACTACATCGGCCACCCGCTGTTCAACGACGACCGCTACGGCGGAGACCGCGTGCTCAAGGGTCCGCTCTACACCAAATACAAGCAGTTCATCGACAACTGCTTCCAGATAATGCCCCGTCAGGCGCTGCACGCCAAGACATTAGGCTTCATTCACCCGACGACCCGCAAGGAAGTTTTCTTCGACAGCGAAATACCCGCCGATATGACGGCCCTGATAGAAAAATGGAGAAAATATGCGGCAAGGTTGAATGAAGCTGAAGAATTATAATTATATTGCGCTCCTTATGAACGAAATACTCCTCCAGAACGTATATGCCTGCGGCAAGAGGTGCGACATCCTGGTCCGCGGCAATCTCATCGCTAAGATAGCTGACAAAATAGAGGCGCCCGCCGCCGAAGTCATAGACTGCAGCCGGATGGCCGCCATCCCCGGTTTCATCAACATGCACACCCACGCTGCCATGACCATGACCCGCAGCGCCAAGGAAGACATGACCCTGATGCCGTGGCTCCAGTATATATGGAAGATCGAAGCCCAGATAGACGAAGAGATCCTCTACTGGGGCAACAAGCTGGCCTGCCTCGAGATGATCAAGACGGGAACCACCTGCTACAACGACATGTACTGGGGAGTAGGGATCGCTGCAAGGGCCTGCGACGAGATGGGCATCCGCGGCGTGCATTCCTACTGCATGCTCGACAACGGCGACATGGTCAAGGCCGAGAAGGAGAGGAAGGCGCTGGTGCGTGCCTTCGAGGAGTCGAAGTCTTTCTCTTCGCTCAACATGTTCGAAGTGGCAGTCCACGCCCCGTACACAGTCTGCGCAGACAATATGCGCTGGGCAGCTATGTTCGCCGAGGAGAATGACCTGCCGATCCACATCCACCTTTCCGAGACGGAGCAGGAAGTGAAGGACGCCCAGAAGAACTGGGGCTGCTCGCCGGTGGAATACTGCGAGAGCCTGGGCCTGCTCAGCGACCGTGTGATCGCGGCCCACAGCCTCTGGCTCAGCCCGCACGACATCGAGCTGATGGGAGCCTACGGCGTGACCGCCGTCCATAACATCAACAGCAACCTCAAGATAGCCAGCGGCTACAAGTTCCCCATGGACGAACTCATGGCTGCCGGAGCCAACGTCACCCTGGGCACCGACGGCTGCGGAAGCTCCAACAACCTCGACATGCTGGAGGCCCTCAAGACTGCCGCCCTGCTGCAGAAGGCCTGGCGCAACAATCCCGAGGCCGCCCCGCTGTCGACGCTGCTCAAGATCGGTTCTGAGAACGCCGCCAAGGCGCTGAAGCTCAACGCCGGCAAGATCGAGGAGGGCCGCCTGGCCGACATCGTCCTCATAGACATGAACAACGTCTGGTTCACGCCCAACTACAATTTCGAAGCTAACCTGGTGTATTCGGCCAACAGCTCCTGCGTCGACACCGTGATCTGCGACGGACGCATCGTCATGCGTGGCCGCAAGGTCGAGGGAGAACAAGAAATCCTCGACAATGCAGCCGCCTGTGGAGAACGTCTGATGTCGAGGATCAAATAGTCCGGATTATCCGCTTACATTGGTTCTATCTTCCTGCTGAGCTTTGCACAAAGGCCCGGGAAGAATCGTTTTATGTAGACCATCAGCAGTTCCTTGCGGCCTACGAGCACTTCTCTCTTGCGGGCGAGGATAGCTTTGCAGATTTTCTCGCCGGCTTTGTCTGCGGTCAGGCCGGAGGCCTGTCCAGCGTCGAGCTTGCCGTGCTGCTTGCCGCCTTTCTCCAGTGCGAAGAACGAAATGTTGGTCTGTACGCGGCCCGGGCAGACTATCGTCACGCGGATGCCCTGGTCGTAATACTCGGCTGCAAGGGTCTCGAAGAAGCCGTAGAGGGCGTGCTTGGATGAGCTGTAGCCGCAGCGCAGCGGGAAGCCGAAGCGTCCGTTGATGCTGGTAGTCACTGCTATCTGACCGCGGATGCCGTCTTTCGGCTCCCTGGCCAGCATCCTGGGAAGGATCTCCTTGGCCAGCAGGACGGGAGAGAAGTAGTTCAGCTCCATAATCTTGCGGATCATCGCCTCGTCGGTATCCATCACGTTGGTGCGCTGGCTGATGCCGGCGTTGCAGTAGAGCACGTCGACGCCTCCTTCAAAGGCGTTCCAAGCCTGCTCGGCGAGAGCAGGGATGTCCTTGGTGTCCAGGAGGTTGAAGGGAAGGCACTTCACGTCGGGAGCGCCTTTTTTGCGGCATTCCTCAGCGGTAGTGTAAAGTTCGGGGGCTTCGAGGGCGGTGAGGATCACACGGTGACCCCTTGATGCGAAACTGTATGCCGTAGCCTGTCCTATGCCGGACGAGGCTCCTGTAATCCATACGTTCATCAGCATTCCTCCACTTCTTTTGCAAACCAGCGGGCCCTTTCGCTGCCTTCGCCTATGTTGAGCAGGATGGTTTCTCCCTTGTGGATCATATTCTCCTCAAGAGCCTTGAAGAAACCTGCGAAGCATACCATCGAGGCAGGGCCGAAGATGACTCCGGTCTTCTGCTGAATCTTCTTAGCCAGTGCGGCAAGGTCAGACTCCACGACTCTTACGAAGCCGCCTTTGGTCTCCTTGACCATAGGGGCTACGACCGGGTACATTCCCGGAGTGCCGGCCGACAGGATGGAGATGCGGGTCTGCGGGATTACAGTAGGGAAGTCCTTCTCCCAGCCTTTGGGGAAGTGCTCTGCAGTGGCTTTCTCCCAGGCGCGGACCATAGGGTCGCAGGTGTCCTGCTGCGCCAGGATAAGACGCGGCATCCTGATGTTCTTGTCGTAATATTTCTGAAGCTCGCGTACTCCCTTGTCGAGGGCGATGGGGCCGGTGCCTCCGGCTACAGCCTGGAAGAACACGTCGGGCATCCTGCCTATCTGGCGGATGAACTCGAAGGCCATAGTGCGCTTCGCCTCTACGCGGATAGGGTCGATGTTGCCTGCGGAGATGAGCACGTTCTCGCTGACGTGGAAGTCGGCGGCCTCTTTCTTGGCAGCGCCGTAGCCGCCCTGCGAGATGTGCAGCACCTGGCCGTGGGAGCGGATGGTGTCGGCGGTGTCCTTGCAGACGTCGTTAGGCATAAAGACGTCGAAAGTAACGCCGGCCAGCGCGCAGTAGCGGCTGAAAGCCGTAGCTGCATTGCCGGTGGATGCCAGGCAGAAACGCTTTACACCCTTCTCCTTGAATATCGACGCTCCGAGGGCTGCAGCTATGTCCTTGAACGTGCCGCTGCCGCCGTTGAGGTCATTGCGGACCACATATACCTTGCAGTCCACCCCGTGTATCTCCCTGGCATACTGCTCGAGGAAGCCCCATTCTTCGATGGGCTCGGCACCTTCGCCGCAGGAAACCACGTTGGCTGGGTCTTCCAGCGGGAGGAAGTCGAAATAGCGGAAGAGGCTGTCCTGATGGTCCTTGCTGTCGAAAAGCTTGCTGTAGTCGGCGTTGTAGACGGCTTCTGCCCTCTGGCAGCCGCAGCTGCATTTCTGGTCGTGTGCGAACCAGTCCGCGAAGTCGCCGCAGTCGGCGCCGCAGGCTGTGCATATAAGTTTATACTTGCTGCTCATTACTTCTTGTTGAAAAGAGTTTTGAGGTCCGGAACGGGATGGTCGTATTCACCCTTCGCGAGGTTTTCCTTGATCTCGCGGAATGCATTGAGGGTGTAGTCGACGTCCTCGATGCTGTGGGCTGCGGTCGGGATGATGCGGAAGATGACCATACCCTTCGGGATTACGGGGTAGATGACAACTGAGCAGAAGATATGGTATTTAGAGCGGAGCTCGAGAGCCATATTCATAGCCTGGTATTCACCGCCGTAAACCTGAACCGGAGTGACGCAAGCCTCGGCCGGTCCGATCTCGAAGCCCATATCGCGGAAACCTTTCTGCAGACGGCGGGTGACGGTCCAGAGCTTCTTGCGCAGCTCGTCGCCTTCAGCCGAGCGGATGATTTCGAGACGCTTAAGGCAGCCTTCGACGATGGGCATAGGAAGAGACTTGGCATAGATCTGCGAGCGCATATTGTATTTCAGGAAGTCGATGACCGGCTTCTCGCTGGCTACGAAACCGCCGATGATGGCCATTGACTTGGCGTATGCTCCGATGTAGATGTCCACTTCGTCCATCACGCCGAAATGCTCGCTGGTACCGCGGCCGGTGGGACCCATAACTCCGAATCCGTGAGCATCGTCGATGAGGATGCGGAATTTGTATTTCTTCTTGAGGGCGCAGATCTGGTCGAGGATTCCGAGGGCTCCGGTCATACCGTAGACACCTTCGGTGATCAGAAGCACTCCGCCGCCCTGCTCATCGGCAATCTGGGTTGCGACCTTAAGCTTCTGTTCGCAGCTTACGATGTCGTTATGCTTGTATGAGAATGATTTTCCGCTGTGCAGGCGCTTGCCGTCGAGCAGGCAGGCGTGAGCTTCGGCGTCGAACACGATGACGTCGTGGCGGCTTACCAAAGAGTCGATGGTCGAAACGATGCCCTGATAGCCGAAGTTGAACTCAAAGGCGGCTTCCTTGTGCTCGAACTCTGCGAGCTCTCTCTCGAGCTGCTCGTGGAGGTCGCTGTTGCCGGTGAGCATACGGCTTCCCATAGGATATGCGAGGCCCCATCTTGCAGAGGCTTCCGCGTCGATCTTGCGGATTTCAGGGTGATTGGCCAGACCGAGGTAGTTGTTGAGGCTCCAGCAGAGCACGTCTTCACCGTTGAAGCGCATATGGGGGCCGATTTCGCCTTCCAGCTTGGGGAATGCATAATAACCTTCAGCTACTTCTCTGTACTGCCCGATAGGGCCGCCAGCCGATTCTTTGATCCTGTCGAATATGTCTTTCATTATTTTAAGGTTTTGATTTTTGTAAGACCCATAAGCCTGAAGAGGAACTTGGGCAGAGGCTTCAGAGGGTCGCGTTTAGTCATATCAATATATATTCCGAGCTTCTTGAGCACGGGTATCTTCTGTGTTTCCACGAATTCGATCAGGGTGCCGTCCGGGTCTTCTATGTAGGTGAAATGGCCCGAAGCTTCGCCCATATCGAAGCGTTCGTCGTTGGGACAGCTGTCCACTGTGAAAGGGAAGCCTTTCTCTGCGCATAACTCGCCGAGGGCCCTCATATTGGTAACGTCAAAGCAGACCTGGATGAATCCGGGGTCGCCCCAGTAGCGGCCTTCGTAGATCTTGCGGGGAGTGCGGTCGAGCGGCTGGACGAGCTCTATGTAGCTCTTTCCGAACAGCTGGCTGAAAGCGCCCTTCGGGGTTTTCATAGGGGCGAGAAGCACCCTGCGGAAGCGGCCTTCGCTGCCGGGAAGGATGCTCCAGTCGCTGAAGCTGCCTTCCTCGTTGAACACCATCCTCTCGTAGCCGAGAACCTCTGAATAGAAGTTGATGGCGTCGTGCATATTGGTCACGCCAATCACGGCTCCGCACACGCCGCCGTTGTTGCGTCCCTGGTCGATGAATATGTCACTGCCGGAAGCAACCTGGAAGTAGTTGCCCCAGGGGTCTTTGATCCAGAAGGTGGAACGTCCGTCGGGAGTCTTTGACAGCGGACCTACGGTAACGTTCTGGGCGCTGAGTTCGCGATGGAAAGCAGCGACGTTGTTGCTGCGTATCTTGGCGGCAAAGATGCCGGTATCGCCAGCGCTGATGTCGAAAGAAGCAGGGC
>JAGCZI010000155.1 GCA_017960085.1 Bacteroidales bacterium | reverse complement strand
ATTGTTATGCTACAATTGCCTTGTACTATTTCTAAAATAGCACTTAGTCTTCCATCTTTTCAATCAACTTTATCTCCCGTTCTTTCGAAACGGGCTGCAAATATAGCCCTTCTTTTTTTATCTCCAAAAAAATATTAAAAAATTTCAAAAAAAAGACCGGCGAATTTAAAATCGCCGGTCCATATAACTGAAACAGCAGATTCTAGAGTTCGCGAATCCAGATATTTCTGAAGCTTACAGGCTCGCTGGGATCTCCGTGGGCCTGGAGGAGGAGCTTGTAAGTGGTGTTCTGGTTAACCGGCGGAATACCGATGTAAGAAGTGGTACCGATGATCTCAACATCGTTCAGTACAACTACACCATTATATATAAGGGTAACTTTCGGTTTGGTCCTGTACTGTCCCATCTTGTTGAAGGTAGGAGCAGTGAAGATAAGGTCGTAATACTGCCACTCGCCGTTGGGGCGTGAAGGATTGGCAAGAGGAATAGTCTGTTTGTAGACACTACCTACCATACCGTTCACATAAGTAGGGTTGTTGTAACCGTCGAGAATCTGGATTTCATAGCCAGTGTTGCCACCGATTTTGAGACCGGTGTTGCCACGGCTCTGGCCGCTGCCCTGGATTCCCTCCGGAACACGCCACTCCAGGTGGATCTGAAAATCGCCGAATTCACGTTTGGTGATGATGTCGCCAGCCCTCTTGTTGACTGTGAGGAGGCCGTCGGCTACTGTCCACTGAGCTTCTCCGCCGCCGCGGGCTGATTCCCATTCGTTAAGGTTGGTGCCGTCGAAAAGGATTATAGCATCTGAGGGAGCGCCCCAGTTCTGGTTCTTTGCATCGAATTTACCGGGAGTCACTGTCGGGGGCACCGGATCGTAGAACTCGGTCATTTCGGGCACCATCCTGGGATATTCCTGGCCATTGGGATTCTGGGTACCGCCGACCCTGCTGGGAGGAGTGCGTACGCCCTGCTGCTGAGGAGCGCCGTTAGGTCTGTTGGGATTGCCCTGAGGGGGCTGTGCGAGAGCCGAACCGCTGAAGAGCATAATCAATGCTACAGAGGCAGCGAAAAGGATATTCTTTTTCATCTTTATTTTGAATAATGTTGGTTGATAAATGATTTTTGCAAATATAAAATAAAATCATCGTATTTTTGTGCCATATTTCACAAAAGTCGTTGCATGAAAACAGGAGCCTTAAACGCAGGAAGAAGATATACGAGGAACGCTTTCCAACTCTTCACAAAAAGTGGTTCAGTCGGCGGCTTCATTCTTTTCTTCTGCGCCATCATAGCCGTAGTAGTAGCCAATGTTCCCAGCCTCCAGCACCTGCTCAGGATCTGGGATATGGATATGGGCATCGAAATAGGCAGGTTTTCCATCAAGATGGATTTCATCCAATGGATCAACGACGGACTGATGGCTATATTCTTCCTGAACGTAGGACTTGAAATAAAGCACGAGATACTTGCAGGTGAGCTGTCCCAGCCCAAGAAGGCTATGCTCCCGATATTCGCGGCGCTGGGAGGAATGATAGTTCCTGCACTTATATATACTTGCTTCAACGCCGGCACGACGAGCGCCAATGGATGGGGCATCCCGATGGCCACCGACATCGCCTTCGCGATGGGCGTCCTCGCGCTTCTGGGAAAGAGCTGCCCCATAGGACTCAAGGTGTTCCTGACGGCCCTGGCCATCGTGGACGACCTCGGCAGCATCATCGTCCTTGCGATTTTCTATCCCACACACGCCATCCACGGCATCTTCCTGCTATACGCCGGCATTGTGATGCTGATACTGCTTGCATTCAACTACTTGAATGTCCGCAACACTATGATGTACATCATACCGGGACTGTTCCTATGGTATTTCGTCTTCAAGTCAGGCATTCACGCGACCATTGCCGGTGTGCTGCTGGCCATAACCATTCCTGCCAAGACCCGCATCAACGAAGTGAGATTCTACACGAACGTCCAGCACCTGCTCAACAAGTTCAAGGCGGCAAGCCACGGCCAGCTGGAGGTCGACACGACCCCCGAGCAGCTCGACCTGCTGCACCAGATCAACAACCGCGTAGATGACATCAGCCCTATGACCGACCGTTTCCAGGTTGCCCTCAGCACACCTGTCAACTACATAATAATGCCGCTGTTCGCACTTGCGAATGCCGGGGTCGCTTTTGGAGGAGACATCTTCTCTGCAGGCTACTTCCACATCGCACTCGGCATCTTCTTCGGCCTGCTGGTCGGCAAGCCCGTCGGCATTTTCCTCTTCAGCTGGCTTTCGATCAAGCTCAAGCTCGCGCAGCTGCCCAGCAAGTCGACATACAAGCAGTTGTTCGCTATGGGTATGGTCGGCAGCATCGGCTTCACGATGTCGCTGTTCATCGACAACCTTGCCTTCACCGACCCTGAAATGGTGGCAGTCGGCAAAGCCGCTGTGCTTGTGACCTCTGCTATCGCAGTAATCCTCGGCTTCCTGGCAGTGAAGGTTACGGCACAAAAAGAAGAGTAAAATCCTTCCGGCGTTTTGTAATTTCAAAAAAAGGCGTATTTTTGCAGACCTTTTCTCGAGAAGATAAGGAAGTTAACCACATTATTAACTTTAAATAACACATTATGGCTGTTAAAATTCGCCTTGCACGCCACGGAAAAAAGAATTACGCTTTTTATCATATCGTGGTAACTGACGTCCGCTCACCTCGTGACGGCCGTTTCATCGAACAGATCGGTAGCTACAACCCCAACACTAACCCTGCAACCATCGTTCTCAACAGCGAAAGAGCTCTTTACTGGCTCAATTGCGGTGCCCAGCCCTCTCCCACTACCCGTCGTATCCTTTCTTACGAAGGTGTACTGCTCAAGAAACATCTTGACGGCGGCGTGAAGAAGGGTGCTTTCTCAGAAGCTGAGGCCCAGAAGAGATGGGATGCCTGGAAGGCTGAGAAGGATGCTAAGATCGCGAACAAGATCAGCGCTGTGAAGAACGCCGGCATCGAGGCTGCCAAAGCTGCCAAAGCTGCAGAAGCCAAAGTAAACACCGAGCGTGCTGAAGCTATTGCCAAGAAGAAAGCTGAAGAAGCTGCCGCCAAGGCCGCTGCAGAAGCTGAGGCAAAAGCCGCCGCTGAAGCAGAAGCCGCTGCAGAAGCTGCCGCTGAAGAAGCTCCCGCAGAAGCTTAATCATGCGTGTTCTTAAATCTTACGGAACCCAGGGCGGCGTCATAGTAAGCACTGCCTCGATTCCTGAGGATTTCGAAATTTCAGAACCGGTATTCATCGATTTCGATGAATTGCCGGTTCCTTTTTTTATCGAAGAATTCAAGCCCCACGGCAGCACCAAAGCATTCCTGAAACTCGAAGATGTCGACAGCCTGCAGGATGCCGAGGAACTGGTGGGCAGGGAGATATACTTCAGCATCGAAGAGGAAGACGATTTCGCAGACTTCGCAGGACTGGAAGTTTTCGACGCGAAGACATCCAGACGCGTGGGCACCGTCGCCGAATACGTCGACATCCCCTCAAATCCGTGTCTGGAAGTCAGGTTGGCAGACACAGGCGACAGTGTCCTGCTGCCCTGCCACGAAGACCTGGTCGACAGCATCGACGAAAAGAAAGGCCGTATCTACCTGACAATCCCCGAAGGGCTTCTCCAGTAGGCCCTAATTCTCCACTTTGGCTTTGTAGCGTGTATTCACGCACCCTTTGGAAATGCCGCGGAGCTTCCCGGAAATGAGCTTCTTGCGGATGGGTGTCGCGTGGTCGGTGAAGACTATGCCGTCGAGATGGTCTATCTCGTGCTGCACCATACGGGCCGCGAAATCGTCGAAGGTCTCCTCCTTCTGCTGGAAGTTCTCGTCGTAGTAGCGGACAGTTATCACCTTCGGCCTCACCACGTCGGCATCGACGTCGGGAATACTCAGACAGCCTTCGTTATACTCCGAAGTCTCTTCACTCTCTTCGATGATTTCGGGATTGATCATCTTCCGGTAGAAATCCTTGAGTTCGGGATATTTCTCGGTAAGGTCCTGCCCGTCGACGATGATCAGACGCTTGCTGACACCTACCTGGGGAGCTGCGATGCCGCAACCGTCAGCCTTCTTCATGGTCTCATCCATATTGTTGAGAAGTTCTGTCACCGCATTGCGGTCGTCATTCTTGATGTCTACAGGCTCTGCCACCTCCCGGAGGACCTTGGACCCGTAAAGAAAAATCGGCATTATCATATTTCAATCAGTTTTTCTGTCCAAAAAAGTCTGGAGGATCAGCGCGGCGCTCACCTTGTCGACAGCCGCCTTGTCCCTGCGGGCCATCTTCTTGACTCCGGAGTCGATGAGGGAGCGGTGTGCAAGCACTGATGTAAACCTCTCATCTTCCAGAGTCACAGGAATATCCGGAAAAGCCTTGCGCAACTGTTTGAGGAAAACCTCAACGTCTGCCGCCGCCTCGCTGGGCTTGTTGTCCATATTCATCGGATAGCCCACCACAAAGCGTACTATGCTCTCCTGCAGACTCATTTTTTTAAGATAATCTATTATATTTGTTGTTTGAACAGTTTCAATCGGAGACGCGAACATCATCAGCGGGTCACTCATAGCAACCCCCGTGCGCTTTTTCCCGTAGTCTATTCCGAT
>JAGCZI010000023.1 GCA_017960085.1 Bacteroidales bacterium | reverse complement strand
CGGGAATCGTCGAGGTTCTCGATCTTGAGAGCGTTGCTCTTGCTCAGCGAAAAACCGAAATCTATCATTTTGAAAGATATTTATGGACTTGAAGAGCGGTAGCCCGGGCTTCACTGAGAGTTTCGGGGAGGGTCTTGGGACCGGTGCAGGTTCCGGCCATAAAAAGGCCGTTCTCCTTGGAGCGGCAAGGCTCAAGGATAGTGTCCTTAGGGGTGAAGAAACCATCTTCGCCGGTATCGACCTTAAGCATTTCAGAGAATTGCCTGGTACTGTCGCCCGGCAGGATACCGGTCATCAGCACGAGCAGGTCCAGCTTCATCTTGAGGGGCTTGCCAAGCAGCGTATCTTCGGCTTTTATGAACAACTTTCCGTCGATGTCCTCAGATACTTCTGAGACACGCCCCCGGACAAACCTCACGCCATACTTGCGCTGGGCATTGAGATACATATCCTCATAGCTACGGCCGAACATACGCAGGTCCATATAAAAACAGTATACAGTCGCATCGGGGAAGAGTTCCTTGATCTCAGAAGCCTGCTTCACTGCCGTAGCGCAGCACACTTTAGAGCACTGACGGTTGCAGGCCTTCTCGTCGCGGGAACCGACACAATGCACGAATCCGATGTTTTTCGGATTCTGCACGCGGCTGTCCTTGTGCGTACTGAAATAATGTTCGAGATCGGCATTTGTGATGACCCTCTCGTATATGTTATATCCGTATTCTTCCTTCTTCTCTGCGGGAAACAGCTTGAATCCTGTGGTCAGGACAAGCACTTTCGACTCGAACGTCATACCTGAGGCCACTTTGACAGTATAACCTTTGCGTGACTTGTCTATCGACTCTATTTCAGCGTCGGTGAACCACTTTACTCCGCGCATGTCAGAAGTGAGTTCCTTAAGGACTTTGCGGGCTTCGACACCTTCGGGGAACAGCCTGTCCCACTCGCGCAGGTGACCTCCCAGCTCGGATTGTTTTTCGAGGAGGATGGGGGTATAACCCATATCTCTCAGATTGCGGGATACTTCAATGCCACAAGGGCCTCCGCCTATTACTACTACGTTTTCAGCCATTATTTAACAACATCTGATATTCATAGGGAATTCAGGCTCGGGCAGCGGTTTGCCGCCAGTTCCTGCGTATTTCTTGCTTTCGTCATATTCCACGCCGATCTTGTCGAGAAGCGGCTCGACGGCGATCTGATGGGTCTGCATACCGATGTCCCAGGGGTCGAGACCAAGCACGAGGCCTGCCATCTCCTCATAGGTGAGGACAGGGATTCCATAGCCGTTTCCACCGTATGTCTTGCCTGTCTGCTCAGCGATGACATATTGCCAACGGTCAAGGAAATAAGGGCAGCCCGGGCAGTTTGTAACAATGAAATCAGGATGGAAAGGCTCCATCGATTCGAATTTCTTGTGGGTGTTGGAAACGGAATAGCCTCTGTTGGCTTTTACGAGATATTGGCGGAAACCGAACCCGCAGCAATGACGGCGCTCCGGATAGTCGATGACGTTGCCGCCCCATTTCTCAGCCATTCCGACCAGTACATAGGGGTACTCAGCGCCGCCGACGCCTTTGGAAGGGAACATCTTTGCGTAGTGGCAGCCGATATGCTCGACGACTTTCAAGGGCTCCCCGGTATCTTTGTTGACAAGCTTATATTTAGCCATATCGGCTATTTCATTACGGAACTTGAAGACCAGGTCGCTTGTGTGGGCGATGTATTTAGGAACTTCGAATTCCCTGCGGCAGGCTTTCCATAGGTTTTCACGGGTGCGTTCAAGCACTTCCGGCATTTCCCTCCAAGTCTCCATTGTTTCGCAGTACAATCCGAATGAAGTAATGCAGCTGCAAGTGTAGTTCTCATAGCCGGCTTCGGTCATAAGAGCGAACTGGCGGGCGATTATAGCCATCTGGGTTTCCTGGGGAATACATTCGTTGTGATAAGCGATGCCGCCGCAGGTGGTATGGTGCGGAGTCTCGTAGACGTCCTTGCCGAGCATTTCCCTGAATATCTTGAGCATTGTGACTTCAGATGCGGGGAAGAAATTCTGGCGGATGCAGCTGCGGACATAGAACCAGTGGTCATCCGGAATCTCTTTCTGGTAGTCAGCCCAGATTTTCTGCTTTCCTTTATATATCATTTTACTTAACCGTTAGTGTGGCCTTCACCCGCGTAGGTGAATGCCCTTTTCATATATTCATCCATATCGAGCCCCATCTCCTCGGCCTTCCGGCGGGACACTTCCTCGACTTTGTTCATCCTTTCAGTTGCTCCTGTGACATCGAAAATGGCTTTGAGCTCGTCCAGCGATTCCTGTGGAATCTTGCGCAGAACGCCAGGGCCATCCTGGTCCAAATTGCTGCCGAGCCGCTCGTGCACGGCTTCGAGGTTTTCACCCAGCCATTTGCCGACAGTGCCGGATTCCGGATGGTCTTCGTACTTGAAAGTGCGGGGGTAGACGCAATAGCCGTAGTTAAGGATGTTGCCGCAGAGCGCACGCTGCAGCGGGAGCTGCTGGCGGCCTTTCTCGCTTTCAGCGAAATAGCCCATATCTATGCTGAGGGAACGCAGCGCCATTATTATCTGTCCCGGCGCGTTCTTGCGCGGGCAGCGGGTCATACAGGACATACACTCTCCGCAGTACCAGATGGTGTCGCTTTTGAGCAGCGCTTCGATGGCTTCATCGTCCTGACTCTGGACGATATTGACTATAGTCTTAGGACTGTATTTGTAGAATTCGGCAGCAGGGCAGATGGACACGCAGACACCACAATTCATACAGGCTTTGAGCCACTCCTTGATGCGTATGTCCTTGGCAAGTCGTTCGTATAACTTTCCCATGGTTTAGTTTTAGTGGTATCAAATGTCGGCATTTTTCACGAATTACGTGTAAAAAAAAGCATCCGCTTGTAACGAATGCTTTATTTCTTACGTAAAAAGAATGCTGATCAGCGATGGTCTTCGTGGAAAAGGGCCAGCCTCCGTGCGAGTTCGGGAATGTCTTCGTTGGGGATGAGGGAGGTGCAGGCGCGAAGGCCTTCGCGGGTGCTGCCGCAGGTCCACAGGGATATGGCGGAAACGCCGTAGTAAAGCAATTCCTCGACCAGGGCGGCGCCGGTGAATCCGGGGTATCCGAAAGTGAAGTAGAAACCGTCGGCCACATCCTCATCGAGGTCCTTGTCGTAGGTGATGACAAAGCCGTTGTCGGTGAGTGCCTTTTTCATCAGCTTTGCCTTGCGGCCGTACTCGATCACTTCTTCGCGGAAATTGTAGGTCCCGTCATTGGCTGCCTTGAATAGGGCGGCGAGGGCATACTGGGCGGAGTGGGAGGTGCCTGAACTGAGGGTATGCAGCCCGCCGAAGATGATGGCACTGCGGAATGTGTCAGCGTTGAAATAGCGCAGCAGGTCAGGATAGTGGCGGCTTGCAAGCTTGTCGGCAATCGCGAGGATTGCAACACGCTCGCCGGCATAGCTGAATGCCTTTGAACTTGAAATGAGGAGGATGTAATTG
>JAGCZI010000154.1 GCA_017960085.1 Bacteroidales bacterium | reverse complement strand
GGCAGCCTGCAGCAGATATATACTTTCACCAATGCCGACGAGGTGGAACTGTTCGTCAACGGGAAATCCCTCGGCAGACAGAGCAACGACCGCAGCAGCATCGAGCGCCGCAATGTCATCTTCTGGAAGGATGTCCCCTATGGCAACGGCGGTAGCGTAGTGGCCGTCGCCCGTACTGCCGGCCGCGAGGTGGCACGCCACCGCATCGAGACCACCGGCAAGGCTGTCGCTCTCAAGGCAGTCCGTGAGAATCTGGACGGGGAACTCGAATACGTTAGGGTCTATGCAGTTGATTCAAAGGGCAGGAACGTGCGCGATTCCCAGGCCGAGGTGCTGCTCTCTCTGGCCGGCGACGGCGAGATCATAGCCATCGACAATCAGGACCATTACACCGACGAACTCTTCGATGTGAACCCGAAGCTTATGCACAACGGCTTCGTGATGGCCATAGTGCGCAAAGGCTCCGGGCCTTCGACTCTCAAGGCCTCCGCAAAAGGGCTCAAGCCCGCGACAGTAGTTATTTCAGAATAAGGAGATAGAGGCTAGACCAGTTCCAGGGCGATGCGTGCCATATGCATAAAGCCGCTCTGGCGCTCTTCCACGGGGAGTTCTTCCTTCGTGATGATGTTGTTCGAGATAGTGCAGATGGTCAGGGCTTTCTTGCCGCAGCGCTGTGCGTTGAGGTAGAGGGCGGCGGCTTCCATCTCGATGCCCAGCAGGCCCAGACGGTTGCAGATGGCCACCTCGTCGATGTCGGCGTAGTAGGTGTCGCTGCTCATTATGTCTCCGCAGTTGTAGGTGTAGTCTCCGGCCTTCGCCACGGCTACGGCTCTCTCTGTCAGCTCCTCGTCAGCAGCGACATAACCCGGGGCGTTGCCGTTCTTTATGTAGAAATTCAGGAAGTTCGTGTTGGAGTAGGCCCTGCGGCCGATGACGATGCTTCGCAGGGGAGTCGCGTCGCTCACGGCGCCCATAGTCCCGACCCTGATGATCTGGTCCACGTCATAATAGTTGAACAGCTCGAAGGAGTAGATGCCTATCGACGGCTGACCCATTCCGCTGGCCATAATTGTGACAGGCTTGCCCTTGTAGGTGCCGGTGTAGCCCTGCACTCCGCGGATGTTGTTGACCAGGACGGGATTCTCGAGGAATACGTCGGTGATAGCCTTGCTGCGGAAAGGGTCTCCGGGCATAAGCACTGTCTTTGCGATGAGGTCTTTGGTGGCGGCGATGTGCGGGGTGGGTATCATAGCTGTCAGTATTATTGCTGTTGCGAAATATGGACGTCCATCTGGGGGAACGGGAAGTTGATGCCCTTCTTGGGCAGCTCAGTGTAGATCTTGTTGTTGATGTCGAAGAATACTGCCCAGTAGTCCTCGGTCTTGACCCAGGCCCTTACCGTGAACTCCAGGCTGCTGTCCTTCATAGCCGAAAGCCCTACGAAGGGGTCGTCGGCGTGCTCGGCCTTCGAGTCGACGATGCGGCCGTCGGCCTTCAGTATGCTCATAAGCTCGTTCATCACCTGGGTGCTGTCGCTGCCGTAGGGCACGTTCACAGTCCATTCCACGCGCCTTACGAGCTGGGCGGAGTAGTTGGTGATGTTGCCGTTGGCGAGAGCTCCGTGGGGGAGGATGACCGTGCGGTTGTCGCGGGTCAGTATGGTAGTGGCCACGATGTTCATCGACTTGACGGTGCCTGAATGGCCCTGCGCCTCGATGAAGTCACCGGCCTTGAAAGGCTTGAAGACAAGGAGCATAATGCCGCCGGCGAAGTTCTGCAGCGTGCCGCTGAGAGCCATACCGATGGCCATACCTCCAGCCGCCAGAAGGGCTGCGATGCTGGTGGTGTTGATGCCCAGGGCGCCGATGGATATGGCGATGAGCAGTATCCACAGGAGCATTCCGACGAAGCTGTCGATGAATGTGACGAGGGTGGTGTCGTGTCCTTTGCGCTGCAGCAGGCTCTTGTGGACCCTCTTTCGGATGGTCTTGATGAGCCAGGCGCCTATTATGAAGATGGCAAGTGCGGCAAGCAGCTTCAGCCCGAAGCGGACGGCTGCCTCCATCAGGGTGTGCAGGATCTCGTCGGGAGACTTGCCGTCGAGGGCCGACTTGGCTGCGTCGGCTTTTGCCAGCAGGTCGTCGGCCGCAGCCTTGGCAGCCTCGGAACTCTGCAGAAATATGCAATTGTAGAGTCTCATAATTGCAAAAGTAGGCATTTTTATTATCTTTACAGACGATTCTAAGCTAAATGAAATGCATATCAGAAAAATCGTCGTTGCGACTATAGCTGTCGTGCTTGCAGTCCTGACTGCGGATGCCCAGAAAAATCACAATCCCGAATACGAAGCGCTCCTGCGCGAAAATCCTTTCCGCTCCGGCATAAACACCGACGGTTATGAGGGCGGCCCCTATGCCGACACTCCTGCCCCCAAGGGCTACAAACCCTTCTACATCAGCCACTACGGCCGTCACGGCTCCCGTTCCAACTGGGACGAGGCCAATTACAGGGCCCTCATCATATCCCTCGAGAGAGCCAAAGCCGCCGGAATCCTGAAAGAAGACGGACAGACCGTGCTCGAGAGGGCCAGGCAGTGCCTGGCTGCCCACAACGGAATGGACGGCCGCCTGACGCCTCCCGGAGCACGCGAGCACCGGGGCATTGCAGAGAGGATGTACAAGCGCTTCCCCGACGTCTTCAAGAAAGGCAGCAAGAATATCCGCGCCATCTCCAGCACCGTGCCGCGCGTGCTGATAAGTATGACCGCCTTCACCGACCGTCTCACCGAGCTCGACCCCAAGTTCGAGATTTCCTGGGACACAGGCGAGACCTACCAGAAATACATCGACCCCGAAGTTCCGAGCTTCAGCAGGGAGATGTATGCTGAGATAGCCAAACTGGATTTGGACCGCACCGACTCTGTCGCCTTCCTGTCGCGGTTCTTCACCGACACCAAAAAGGCTTCGGAGATAGTAGGCCGCTTCTCACGCTTCGAGAGCCAGGTGTACGCAGTGGCGAGGATCACCGCTTCTTTCGAGCTCGAGGACATCTTCCCCCTGCTTCCCGAAGAGAGCATCTACAACAACTGGGCGCGCAACAACCTCTCCCTCTATCTCGGCCAGGCCAACTCCAAAGCCTTCGGCCATATCCGTATGCTGCCGGCGCTGCTCACGGTGAAAGACATCGTTGACAAGGCCGACGAGGTCCTTGCCGACACTTCGAAGGACGCCCTCTGCGCCGACCTGCGCTTCGGCCACGACTATCCCTTCATCGCAATGTGCTCCGCAATGGGCCTGGAAGGCATAGGACAGAACCTGGCTACGGAAGAAGTCAATCTGAAATGGTTCGGCCCCTGGATGACCCCTTTCGCCGCCAACCTCCAGATGATATTCTACAAGAACAAGAAAGGCGGCGATGTCCTGGTCAAGTTCCTCGTCAATGAGCGCGAGACCGCCCTTATGGGTGTAGAACCCGTCAGCGGCCCTTACTACCGCTGGAGCGACGTCCGCAAAAAATTCACAACACTCAGATACTGATGAAAAAATCTGCCCGCATTGCCGGAATCATCTTCCTTGCAATAGCATTTGTCGACGTGCTGCTGCTCGCCATCGGGAACGAGACGGCGCCCGTGTACATCAAACCTTTCCTCATCCCTGCCCTTGCCGTTGCCACACTGTGCGCGCTGCTTCCAGAGCATAAGGGCAAACTCACAACCCTGCTCGTCACAGGTATGGCATTCCACTGGGCGGGAGACGTGTTGCTGGAGTTCAGCGACGACGGCTTTATCTTCTTTGCGCTTGGACTGGGCGCCTTCCTGGTCGGACACCTGTTCTACATCTCAGTCATAATGAACAACGTCGGAGACATCAAGGGTTGGAAAGAGTCAATTGTGTGGTCGCTGCCGCTTGTGATCGGTCCCGTGGCTGCCGCTGCCTTCAACATCGGATTCCCGATGACTGCGGCCCTGATCATCTACGCCATCGTGCTGCCCTTCGTGCCTGCTTTCGGCGGCATCTGGGCGCTGCGCCGCCGCCCTCTGGCCTGGCGCATCATCATCGGAGGTCTGCTGTTCATCTTCTCTGACACCCTCGTGGCCGTCAATGTCTTTTACGACACTGACTTCTTTTTGCGCCACGCAATCGTCATTGCCACTTATCTTGCGGCTGAGCTGCTGCTCGTCAGCACGATGGCGCGCTGGATTGCGGAGAAGTAATCACCCCTTTACGGAAGGGCAAAAACAATAAGGGCCGGCTATTCAGCCGACCCTTGTTGTTTACCAGGCAAAGGATCTTAGCGGACCTTTGCGAACTCTACGTCGTTGGCGATGCGGGCGGCAAGCTCGCGGTCAACGCCGGCAGCTCTCAGGGCGCTCTGTGCGGCAGCGGCGTCACCGCGGCGGGCAGCGATGATAGCGCGCTCGTAAGCGGCACGTGCGTCATCACCCTTGACAGCGGCGGCAGCCTTGTCGAGCTGGCCTGTGAGAATGTAAGCGAGAGCCTCGTTAGGAGAACCGGTGCCGGCGAGCTTCTGGGCTGCAGCGGCATAGTTACCGTTGAGGATGTCGATGGTGCCTGCATTGATCTTGGCGTTCGGGCACTCAGTGCTTGCGAACAGGCGGGCAGCCTCGGCGATGTTGCCTTCGCGCATTGCTACGACACCCTTGAGGTTGGTTACGCAACCCTCAGTGCTCTTGACACCTGAAAGTGCGCTCTTGGCTGATGCAAGGTCGCCTGCGTTGAGGTATTCAACAGCTGAGTTGAAACGGGCGCGGTCGCTTCCGAACTTCTGGATGGCCTGACGGTAGATGTTCTGTTTTGCGGCAGGGTCCTTCACGAGGGTGGCGGCACGCAGGAGGGCTTCCTCGTCGAGAACGTCGATGTTGCTGCTTACAAGGGCGGTCAGCTCCTCGGGAGTGTAGTTCTTGAACTCAACGTTGGTGATGAAGCGTGCGCGGCGCAGTTCAGGAAGGATGTTGTCGGCAAGTGACTTGTAGACTGAAGACATATTCTTGATCTCACGCTCGCGGACGTTGGGATCGCTGTACATTGAAAGCACGCGGAGGATGAGGTCCTTGTCCTGCATATTGGAAGCGCTTACGAGCTCCTTGAAGCCTTCCCAGTCCTCACCGATGCTCTTGGCGTTGACAGCTCCGGTCTCAAGATTCTTGGATACGGTCTTGAAAGCCTTCTCGGCTGAAGACTCGCGCTGTGAAGAAAGGATGTTGTTCTTGGCCTCGGGACCATCCGGAGAAGCGTAGGCAACGATGTCGGTGCCTTTGATGGTGCGGCGCTCGTCGTTCATCACGTCGGCAACCTGGGCCTTGTAGTCCTTGATGTCAGAAGTGGTGAGCTGGCTGGGACGTACGGTGGCGCTGTTGATGAGGTAGAGGATCTGAGCCTCGACTTCCTCAGGGATTACTTCCTGGTAGTTGTCGGCCATCAGATGGAACACGCCGTTCTTGTCGGCGAGCATATAGGTGGTGTTGGCACCGTCAGCAATCTTGATGTCGCCGGGATATTCGTAAGTTTTGCCTTTATAGCGTACTTTAGCGCGGGCTACGAGCTCAGATTTCTCCATACCGGGCACATATTTGAAGTTTACGTGCTCCTTGATGGCGGCGCCGTCTTTAGACACCATCTTGTAGTTCTCGGTAACCTTCTGGCCCTGATACTCGAACGGAGTGCCTGCGACCTCGCCACCCTGATATTTGAGGACGGGGGTAACGGTCAGGCGGGCCTTCGGGAGGAAATAGTCAGCGGGGAAGTTGACGGTAACATCGGCGTCGATGTTGCCTGCTACAACTTCCAGAACTTCAGGATTACAAGTAATCTTCACCTGGTCGGCAAGCTCTGCCATCTTTGCGGCATTGTTGCAGGAAACGAGAGTGAATGCAGCAATTGCAAATGCCAAAATGCTTCTGAGATTTCTTTTCATGTCGGATTAGTTAGTATTATTTGTTTATCGTTAAATACAGTGCATAGGTCCTACAAAAATAACATTAATAAGTAAATAATTCAAATTTTCTTAACTTTGCAAAGTATGGATTTGACGCAGATAAAACAGCGTTTCAGCATCATAGGAAACAATCCTGAGCTGAACAGGGCGATTGAAGTGGCGTGCCAGGTGGCGGCCACTGACCTTTCTGTGCTCGTAACCGGAGAAAGCGGCGTCGGCAAGGAGTTCATCCCCCAGATAATTCACGACCAGAGCCCCCGCAGGCACGGCGTCTACATCGCCGTCAACTGCGGCGCCATCCCGGACGGCACCATCGATTCCGAGCTTTTCGGACACGAGAAGGGCGCATTCACCGGGGCTACCGAGTCCCGCAAAGGATATTTCGAAGAGGCCAACGGCGGCACGCTCTTCCTCGACGAGGTGGCGGAGCTGCCCCTTTCCACCCAGGTGCGCCTGCTGCGCGTGCTGCAGACCGGCGAGTTCATCAGGGTGGGCTCCTCAAAGGTTCTGAAGACCGACGTGAGGGTGGTTGCGGCCACCAACATCAACCTGCGCAACGCAGTGGCCGCCGGCCGCTTCCGCGAAGACCTCTTCTACCGTCTGAACACAGTGCCCATCAAGGTTCCGGCCCTGCGCGAGCGCAAGGAGGACATCCACCTGCTGTTCCGCAAGTTCGCCCTCGACTATGCCGACAAATACAACGTGCCGGCCGTGCGGCTCGATGAAGACGCAGTGCAGATGCTCCAGAACTACCGCTGGCCCGGCAACGTACGCCAGCTCAAGAGCGTAGCCGAGCAGATCTCCATCCTCGAGAAGGACCGTCACATCCACGCCGAAGTGCTCCAGAAATACCTGCCGGTCGACAGCGAAGACAACGTCCCCGCGCTGACAGGGGCCCATAGCGCCGATTACCTCAGCGACCGCGACATCATCTTCAAGATCCTCTTCCAGTTGCGCCAGGAGATATCGGAACTCAAGCAGCGCGTCGACGAGATGCAGCAGCCCACGGCCCTGCCCGCCCAGAGCCGTCACGCTACCGACGGTCTTTTGATCGACGACATCTACAACATCGAGGAGCAGCACGACGGACAGCCTGCCGACAAGACCGAGGAAGTGCAGCACGAAGACCTGTCTGACCGCCCGGCGGCTCCCGTATCCCTGCAGGACGCCACCCGCGAACTGATAATAAAGGCTCTGGAGCGCAACGGAGGCCGCCGCAAGGCCACCGCCGAGGAGCTCGGCTTTTCTGAAAGGACACTCTACCGTAAAATAAAGGAGCTCGGACTGGAATGAGAAAGACAGCTTGCATACTGACTATGGTCCTCTGCCTTGCAGCCCTCAGCAGCTGCGGCATCTATTCGTTCTCCGGCACGTCCATCAAGCCGGACGTACAGACCATAACCATAGAACCCGTGGTCAACAACGCCCTGAAGGTCAACCCGACCCTCGCAAACACCTTCACCGAGTCGCTGAAAGACAAATTCAAGAAGCTGACCAGCCTCAAGGATGTCGAAGAGGACGGAGACCTGCAGCTGACGGTGACCATCGAGTCCTACGACGTAAGGGCCCAGGCCATCACCGCCAATGAGGTGGCAGCCCAGAACAGGCTCACCATAACGGCCAAGGCCACCTTCATCAATGTCCTCCACCCCGAGGAGAATTTCGAGAACAAACAGTTCGCCGCTTTTCAGGACTACAACTCCGAGCTGTCGTTGGACGCTGTCGAAGCGGCTCTCTGCGACGATATAGTAGAAACGCTGGTCGAAGACATCTTCAATGCTTCGGTAGCACAATGGTAGACGCCTATGCCACAAGCTCGCGACATAAGGACTCTCGACATCCACGGCCTTGAAGAAACTATGGAGAAATACCCGTGGTTCGCCGTGGCGCGTGCGGAGTATTTCGCGAAGATGGCTGCCCTGGACCGGGAGTACATACGTCCTGCCGCCCGCAAGGTGGGGCTCTATGTGCCGGACCGCGTCAGGCTGTATGACAGCGTGGTGCTGGGCCGCATCCCGATGCGGGCCGACGTGCGTCCCGACGAGGACCACCGCGACGACGCCCCCGTTGAAGTTCCTGCCGAAACGCCAGTCGAAGTGCCTGAGGTGCAGGCCCCGCAGCCGGAACGCCGCAGGGTGCCCGGAGGCGATTACTTCTCGAGACAGGATTTCGAAGAGCTGGCCGCAGCCGGCGAATCATATTCCGACCTGCATTTCACCCCCAAGAGCAATCTGTCTTCGTCGCTCGACCGCGCGGCAGTCATCCTGACCAGCGAAAAGCCGCAGCAGATCCCGGACACCGGAGAG
>JAGCZI010000153.1 GCA_017960085.1 Bacteroidales bacterium | reverse complement strand
TGAAGCTCTATACCGACGAATTGTGGTTCGGACACGGCCTTAGCTGCGGTATGTTCAAGGGTGAGCCGGTTATCGTGGTTGGCAACCGCCGTGGCCCGCTGACTCTGAATCTATACAAGCGTCTGGCTGACGGCAGTTTCTCTCACGAGATCCTTGAGGACGGAGTGGGTCCCACCCAGACTCAGGTATTCACCGCCGACGGCGTCGACTATATCCTCAGCGCCAACCAACTCAAAAACGAAGTAGCACTTTATTATTGATATTACTATGGACAACAAATCTAAACAGATAGGTCTCATCGGGCTTGGCGTAATGGGCAAGCCGATGGGCAAGAATCTCCTCAAGGGAGGTTTTTCTCTCACAGTGTTTGACATCAAGCCGGAGCCTGTGGCTGAGCTTGCGGCTCTCGGGGCCAAGACTGCTTCGTCTCCTGCCGAGGTGGCCGCCAAGTGTGACATCATCATCACTATGCTGCCCAATTCGCCTCACGTGGAGGCTGTGGTATGCGGTGCGAACGGCATTCTGGAAGGCATCCGCCCTGGTTCGATCTACATCGATATGAGCTCGATTTCGCCTGTGCTCGACAAAAAACTCTACGAGATAATGGCTGAAAAGGGTGTCGAGATGCTCGACGCTCCGGTTAGCGGCGGCGAGCCCAAGGCCAAGGACGGCACTATGTCCATTATGGTCGGCGGCAAGAAAGAGGTCTTCGACTCTGTCTTCGACGTGTTCAAGGCTATGGGTGACGCCGTGACTCTGGTCGGCGACATCGGCAGCGGCAATACCTGCAAGCTTGCGAACCAGATTATGGTGGCGCTGCATCTTGCAGCGGTGTCTGAGGCGATGGTATTTGCTGAGAAGGCCGGCGTGGACCCGGAGAAAGTTTATCAGGCTATCCGCGGAGGTCTGGCCGGCAGTACGGTTCTCGATGCCAAGATGCCGATGATCCTGGACCGCAATTTCAAGCCGGGCGGCCCGATATGGATGCATACCAAGGACCTGCTCAATGTGCGTGATGCCGCTCTCGCCATCGACGCTCCGATTCCGCTCACGACTCAGGTTCTGGAGGCGTTCAAGGCCTGCAAGTGCGACGGTCACGTGAATGATGACCACTGCGGCGTGATCCAGTACTGGGAGAAACTCGCCAACGTAAAAGTCGAGCGCAGGAAATAGTTTGCGAGTAAGCAGCAGTAAGGAAAGCTGCCTGTGGGAAGCTCGTTCGCTACGCTCTCTCGTACCCTCCCACCATCATCATCGTCATCGCTGCGCGATAACTCGCTGCTGGCGGGCACCCTCCCCTTCCCTGGCCGGGTGGCCATGTTCCCACAGGCTGCTTTCCTTACTGCTGCTTCGCTTGTTAATTCAGCATAAGAGTCATAGTCGCATCCAGCTCGCGGAAGATGAGTTCTGCGAGGGATGCGATTGTGATTTTATGGGCTGACTCGTCGGGTTCCTCGGTCTGGAGGACGCGGCCGGCGGAGACGGTGAAATAGACGTTATTGGAAGGGATGACTTCGTCGCCGGTGACGTGCAGGTGCAGTTCGGCGGCCGGGTGCAGGCTGGCGTAGAGTTGCAGGGCCTGGAAGGCGTCGATGATCCTGACCATTCCTGTGACAGGAGCGGGTGTCTGGCCGCCGCTGCGTCGCAGTTCTTCCTGCGCCACTGCAAACCATTCGCGTCCGGCCAGCAGGAAGCAGCGCTGCCTGCTTTGGAACTCTGTCCATTCTTCGTAGCTCATATCAGCTGCGCCTGCGGGCGGATCGACACTGCGTATGCAGCTGGCATAGCCGAGACGGCCGTACCACTCGCGCAGCCACGGTTCTGCCGGAATCAGCACGGCGAATGCCATCTTGCGGTTGTACAGATTGTAGTGGGCCTGGTGCATCAGTTCAGCGCCGATGTTCCGGCCGCGGTATTCATCTTTCACGGCCACTCCGCTGATGTATGACACCGGCAGTTTGCTGCCTTCGCACAGCATCGTGAAGGGTATCGTCTGTAGCGCTGCGATGACCTCGCCGCCATTCTTTATACAGACATTGTCTTCGCTGCGGTAGATTCTCGAGAAATAGGTCTGCACGTATTCCTCCGGATCGTGGAATGTATCTGCCCATAACCGTGCGCATTCCTGCCGGATGGCTTCGCCGTCATCGACCTGCCTGGCGCAGGCCTTCTCCCTCACCAGCAGCTTCTCCTGCAGGATGTCGGGGCGGTAGCTGAGCTTGGCCTTGCGAAGGCCCTCCTCCCCCATATCTTCCTCGCGGTTGATGTATGTGTACTGCTCCGGCAAATGCCTTACGAACTCGCGGTTGATGATGGTGTAGGCTCCTTCGTAGGATATGTCGGCCTTTTCGACACAGACATCGAAGGTTTCGTGGTTGATGGGGCAGCCGTAGGTGAAAGCCACCAGACGGCCGTCCACCCAGATTGTGCCGCCGCTCATTCCGAGCTCGTCCCAGCGGTGGAACACGCGGGTCATCGCCCTCAGCTCCATATTCTGGCTGTCGGCCTGCTCCTCGTCGTCCTGTCCTGCCTTCCACTGCTTCTCAAGGCTGAGACAGGCAGGTATCATTTCCTTTGTCAGGGGCTTGTATTCGTAGTGCGGGTAGAGGCTCAGGAACTTGTTGATGTGATTGCGTTTGCTCTGAAGCTTCTTGCCGCTGAGATTTGCCAGCTTCTCCCTGAAGTATACGTAGTCTGAGTAGTCGCGGTTGCCGTCGATGTCGAACACCCCGGGCATAGCGGCTTCCAGAGCCTGGGCCATCTGCGCAGTGACGCCGCTCATCAGGAACGGCTGTCCCAGCGATGCGGAGTCTTCCATCAGGGCCTTGACGACTTCGATGTCGAGGACCGGGACTATATAGGCCAGGTCGCCGAAGAAATGGAGACGGAACACTAGATGTCCGTCGACTTCTGCTATCTGGGTGTTGAAGAGGAACTGCCAGCCGAGCAGATTGGCTACGGAGAGGTCGCACCCCCGCCTGTCGCCGTCCCACGCATAGCTGCGGATACGTCCTATATCTTCTGTTGTAAGCGGTCGAAAATGGATCATAGAGTCACTTGACCCGGCCAATTTAGAAATAATTATCGAATTCTTTATATTTGAATACTGCAATCAGACAGCTATGACAGCAACGCTATACACTCTCACATCCGGCCTCCACACCGAAATGGCCGAAGACGTCCGTAAGGAATCCTTTATCAAAGACATTGAAACCGCCCTCGGGGCTGACTTCGATGTTGCCGGGGCTGACTTCTCCGGCTACGGCACAAAGCCCTGCGAGCTGATCTATGTCCGCACTGGAGGCACGGAAGGCGCTTTCAAGGCTGTTTTCTGCAAGGACGGCGGCAGGCCTGCTATTCCCGAGCCGGTGAGGCTGCTCACCAGCGGCAAGAGCAATTCGCTGGCTGCGAGTATGGAAATTATGTCGTACCTCAACCTGCACGGCATCAAGGGTGAGATTCTGCACGGCAGCCCGCAGTACATAGCCTCAAGGATCCTCAGTTCATCGGGTGATGACGTTCTCGCCGCCAGCGGACTTGTGACTTCTGTCCGCCCTGGCCGTATTCTGGAGGGCCGCCGGCTGGGTGTCGTAGGCCGCCCGTCAGACTGGCTGATTTCTAGTGACGTGGATTATGCCGCCGCCCGCGAGGTGCTCGGCGTGGAGCTGGTCGATATCCGTATGGAAGAGCTGCTGGACGAGATTGCCGTCCACAGCCACCCCTCAGTGGAACTTCCGCCGCTGAATGCCCCTAAGTTCGGCAACCCCATACCGTCCGGCGACCTGGATGGCGCGCTCGACATTTACGGAGCGCTGCTGCGCATCATCGCCCGGCACCGCCTCGACGGGCTGACCATCCGCTGCTTCGACCTGCTCGGCACTGTACACAACACAGGCTGTATGGCGCTTGCGCTGCTTAATTCCCAGGGATACACGGCCACCTGCGAAGGCGACGTACCTGCGATGCTATCGATGGCAGTGGCCCGCGCTGTCTGCGGCCAAAGCGGCTTCCAGGCGAATCTGTCGTCCATCGACGGCGACAGGCTGCTCTTCGCGCATTGTACTGTGCCCCTGTCGATGGTCGGGCACTGGGTTTACGACACACACTTCGAGTCGGGCTTCGGAGTGGCCGTACACGGCGAACTGCCCTGCGGCCCCGCCACCATCTTCAAGCTCGCCCCTGACTTCGCCACAGCCTTCATCGCCGAAGCCGAGCTGACGCGTAACTGCTACGAAGGCCAGCTCTGCCGCACCCAGGTCATACTGAAGGCCGAGGGCCTCGCCCCCTACTTCCTCACCGCCCCCATCGGCAACCACCACGTCATCCTCACCGGCAGCCACGCCGCAGCCCTGCGCCGAGTTCTGGTTCATTCTTAAACTCCGCGGTGTATGTCCGGGCAATCATGAGCCACGGGCAAGGTGTGCAAAAATGTGACCCACCTTGCCCGTCGCATTTTCGTACAGCCCTATTATTCAGCTGATTGTGTTTTAAGACCGGGCAAGGTGTGCGCAATAATATCCCACCTTGCCCGAAAAACGAGGTATAGGAGAAAACACGAGAACGGTCACAGAAGGCACGAGACGCAGGCAGACCTACCCCGTTAAATCCTATACTCCCAATACGACGGCAGGTGAAATATTGAGTTTTTGAGATATGATACGTGCCTGTTTCAGGGTCGGTTCGCTTTTTCCGGACATTATTTCACTGATCTTGGATTGATTCATTCCAAGGAGAGAAGCCAGGGCGCAT
>JAGCZI010000022.1 GCA_017960085.1 Bacteroidales bacterium | reverse complement strand
GCTGAAGCGATTTCAAAGCTATGATTTGTGTCAGCATACAAGGCCGCAACCTGGCCGGCATCAGGCAGGCTCTGGCCGCAGGGCTGGAGATGGCCGAGATAAGGCTCGACCGCTGCCCCCTGAGTCTCGAAGAGATCGAAACCCTTTTCAGTGAAACCGACATCCCGCTGGTAGCGACCTGCCGCGTAGCCGAGTGCGGCGGTGAGGAGACCTCGCTGCAGCGGCTGGAGGCGGCCATCCGAGGTGGCGCCAGATATGTCGACCTTGAGATCGAAGCCTCAGCAGCCCTTGCCGAGAAAATAGGCTCTCTTGCCGAAGAGGCTGGAGCCAGATATATCCGCTCGTTTCACGATTTCGAGGGAACGCCTTCTGCTGAAGAGCTGCAAGCCGTAATGGAGCGCTGCTTCGACGAGGGCGCAGACCTCGCCAAGATAGTCACGACAGCCACCGACGAAGCCTGCTGCGACAGGGTGATGGAGCTTTATGAATCCGCCACGCCCGGCAGTCTGCTGGCTTTTTGTATGGGAGAGGCCGGCCGCGCAACGAGGCTCGGATGCCTTGTCAAAGGCGCGCCCTACACTTACTGCGCACTCACGGAAGAAGAGGCGGCAGCCCCTGGCCAATGGGCCTGGAAAGATATGGCCGAAGCAGTCTACGGCGGCAGGACCTTTCCGGGGCACCGAACGCCTCAGGAAGCATCGCACGGCCGGGAAATCAGCCCTTTTTCCGGCCGAACGCCTCAGGAAGCATCACACGGCCGGGAAATCAGCCCTTTTTCCGGCCGAACGCCTCAGGAAGCATCGCACGGCCGGGAAACCAGCCCTTTTTCCGGCCGAACGCCACAGGAAGCATCGCACGGCCGGGAAACCAGCCCTTTTTCCGGCCCCGGAAGCTGCGGTGTGGCTTCCGCCAGCCGTACCATCGCCATCCCCTGCTCGAAGAGCTATGCCCAGCGGGCCATCCTGGCAGCAGCGCTGGCCGACGGAGTGTCGCATCTCGAGGGCTATTCTCCCTGCGGAGACAATGAGAGCGCGATTGCTCTGGTGCAGTCCCTTGGAGCAAGTGTGGAGCGCGGCGGCAGCAGCCTGACAGTGAAAGGCATTGCGGCAAGACCCCGCACCCTGGCCGTCGACAGCGTGCACGTGGGAGAATCTGGCTTCCTGACCAGGATGACCGTCCCGCTGATGGCAGTGCTCAACGGCAAGGCGCTGACCGTAACAGGCGAAAAGACGCTGGTGGGTCGCCCGCTGAAGGGCGCCGCGCAGGCTATGGCAGCCTTCGGCTCGCAGCTGCGCAATGCAGAGCCCGGCGCAGACGCCACCCTCACCGTCCCGCTGACCATCGAAAGCCCCCTGGCCCCCGGCGAAGCCACCGTTTCCGGCCGTGACGGCTCCCAGATAATATCCGGCCTGATGGCCGCCCTCCCGCTGCTGGACAAGGATTCCATAATACACGTGAAAGACCCCCGCAGCGTGCCTTATCTGCTCGTGACGCTTGACGTGCTGAACAGCTTCGGCATCGAGGTGGACAGCATCACCGCCGACGGCGACATAGATTTCGAGATGAAAGGCAGCCAGAGTTACCACGCGGCTGACTTCCGCATCGAAGGAGACTGGAGCTCCGCCGCCAATTTCCTTGTGGCGGGCGCAATCTTCGGCAGCGCGGATGTCTCGGGCCTGGAGCTCGGCTCCCTGCAGGCCGACAGCGCCATCCTCGAAATTCTCGCTGAGGCGGGCGCCATCGTATATCAGACCGAAGAAGGCACAGTCCACGTTCAGAAATCCCCTCTGACAGCCTTCGAAACCGACGCCAACGACTGCCCCGACATCTTCCCGATAGTGGCTCTGCTGGCTGCTTTCAGCGAAGGAGTCTCCGCCATCAACGGCACCGGCCGCCTGGCCGGCAAGGAGAGCGACCGTGCGGCAGCCATCCTGACGATGCTGCAGCAGATGGGCGTGAAAGCAGCGATAGAGAGGGACACTATGTACATCGAAGGTCACTCACTGTCGTCAAGGCTGCTCAGCGGAAGTCTGCTCAAGGGCGGCAGCTACACGTCCGGCCACGACCACCGTATGGTGATGGCCCTAATGGTCGCATCCCTCGGCGCCGACGGCCCTATTATTATAGATGATACAGATTGTGTCTCAAAGTCATTTCCTACATTTCTTAAACTATTTGAATCATTTTTGTACTTTTAAAGCCCGAAGGGCGTAGGTAAGTCCCTTCCCCGAGGGAAGGGATTTAGGGATGGGGACACGTAAAAAAGAGTGTGCGGTGGTGTGAAGTTTCGCAAGTTCTCCACTGTATTACGATAACGAACAATAATAGACTTGCGAAACTTGTGGCATGAATTCATTTGGCAGAATTTTCAGGGTATCGATATTCGGAGAGTCGCACGGCGAAGCCATCGGAGCGGTGCTTGACGGAGTGACCCCCGGCATCAAGCTGTCTCAGGAAGACTTTATGGCAGACATCGCCCGCCGCAAGAGCGGAGCTCCCGGCACCACCCCCCGCATAGAGGCTGACCTCCCGGAGATACTCAGCGGAGTCTACGAGGGCTTCACTACAGGCGCCCCGCTGGCCGTCATCTTCCGCAACGGCAACACCCGCAGCGCAGACTACAGCCAGTTCAAGGATGTTCCCCGCCCCGGCCACGCAGACCGCACTGCCGCTGTCAAATGGGGCGGCTTCAACGACCCCCGCGGCGGCGGACATTTCTCAGGCCGCCTGACCCTCCCTATAGTGGCTGCCGGTGTCGTGGCCAAGAAGATGGCCGGCGTCGACATCGAAGCACGCCTGGTGGAAGTCGGCGGAGTTGCTGCTGCAGACGCTCCTGACGGCTGGAAATCAGTCCTTGAGAATGCTGTCAGGGAACACGATTCTGTCGGAGGCATCGTAGAGTGCCGCACAGGAGTCCTTCCCGCAGGTCTCGGCGAGCCGTTCTTCGATTCTGTGGAGTCGCTGATATCGCACGCAATCTTCGCGATTCCCGGCGTGCGCGGCATTGAGTTCGGAGACGGCTTCAAGGCTGCCCGTATGAAGGGTTCAGAGCACAACGACCCCTTCGGCAACCCTGCGGCTGCGGCCCTCAAAAACGGCAGCGGCGGAGTGAACGGCGGCATCACCAACGGAGCCCCGTTAGTGTTCCGAGTGGCTTTCAAGCCCACTTCCAGCATAGGGAAAGCTCAGCAGACCTGGGACTTCGCGGCAGGCGGGATGACGCAGCTGACCGTGCCCGGCCGCCACGACACCTGCTTCGCGCTGCGCACCCCGGTCATCGTCGAAGCAATGACCGCGATAGTCCTCGCGGACCTTGTCAGATGCGCGTAAGCTGAAGCTATTCGCTTTCCAGAATTTCGTTCTGAGCCTGTACTGAAGCGGTGTGGATAGCATTGTAGACGGCTGCCACGAATTCTTCCGGCAGGCCGTGGGCGGCACCTTCCTTCACCATCTCTCCCAGGATTTCGTCCCAGCGCTGAGCCTGGACGATGGCCACGTTGTGAGCCTTCTTGTACTCACCGATCTGGCGGCTGATTTCCATACGGGACTGGAGCAACTTCAGCAGCTCCTCGTCGATGACGTCGATGTTGGCACGCAGCTGCTGCAGATTCTCGGTGAAATCCTTGTCGTCGCTCTGTTTCTCGCGGACCCTGATCTCTCCCAGCAGGTCGTGGAGCTGAGCCGGGGTAAGCTGCTGGGAAGCGTCGCTGAGCGCACATTCGGGATTGCAGTGGCTTTCGATCATAAGACCGTCAAGACCGAGGTCCAGAGCCCTCTGCGACAGCTCGAGGATGTAGCCGCGGGCGCCGCCCATATGGCTGGGGTCTGCGAAGAACGGCAGCTCGGGATAGCGGGTGCGCAGCTCGACGGCGATCTTCCAACCCGGGTCGTTGCGGTATTTCAGCTTGCGGAACGAGGTGAAGCCGCGGTGGATCACGCCGAGCTTCTTGATGCCGGCCATATTGAGGCGCTCGAGAGCTCCTATCCAGAGGTCGAGGTCGGGATTGACGGGGTTCTTGACAAGCACCGGCATATCGGTGTCGCGCAGGGCGTTGGCTATCTCCTGCACCATAAACGGGTTGGCGGTCGTACGGGCGCCCACCCAGACCATATCGATGCCGTATTTGAGACATTCGTAGACGTGCTTCTCGTTTGCAACTTCGGTGCAGACCTTCAGGCCTGTCTCCTGTTTCACGCGCTGGAGCCACCTCAGGCCCTGGGTGCCTATGCCTTCGAAGCATCCCGGGTGGGTGCGGGGTTTCCAGATACCTGCGCGGAACATATTGATGCCGAGGGCGCGCAGTCCGCGGGCAGTTTCCAACACTTGTTCTTCAGTCTCGGCACTGCACGGGCCGGCGATAACCATCGGTTTGGGGAGAGTGAAAAAGCCCCAGTCTTCTACGGGAATTATGTCCAGTTGTCTTGCCATTTTCTTATTTGATGATTCGTTTGATACGGTTCGCTTCGTCGATGAAGCTGCGGATGGCGGCTTCGTCCATATTTTCGATGTTGTCCCTGAACTCCTGCACTTTCTGGATGAAGGCGTCGGTCACCTTCACCAGGTTCTCCTTGTTCTGGATGAAGATCGGGGTCCACATATCGGCGTTACTCTTCGCCAGCCTGACTGTCGAAGAGAAGCCTCCCGAAGCGAGGTCGAATATGTGTTTTTCGTCCTTTTCCTTGTCGAGGACGGTGTTCGCTAGTGCGAACGAAATTACGTGTGACAGATGGGATACATAGGCGGTGTGGACGTCGTGAGACGCCGAGCTCATAAAGCTGATGCGCATATTCAGCGCGTCATAGAGCCTGGACACCGTCTCCACGGCCTTGGGCGACGACTCTTCCTGGTCGGCGAAGATGCACACCTTCGAGTCGAAAAGGTTGGGCAGGGCTGACCACGGGCCTGAGTACTCGGTACCGGCCATAGGGTGGGTCGCTACATACTGGCTGCGGCAGGCGTGGTACATCGTAGCCTTGGCGATCGGCTCCTTGGTGGAGCACACGTCCATCACTATCTTGTCGGTCCAGCCTTCCTTCTGGAAGCGGTCCAGCACCCGGCATACCACCTTCATCGCGGCGCTCACCGGCACGGCGACGATGATGATGTCGCTCTTTTCCACACATTCGTCTTCGCTGACCAGCTCGTCCACCAGGCCGATGCGCAGGGCGGCCGAAGCATTGATCATATCGGCGTCAACGCCCACGATGCTGTCGGCGAATTTGCGGCGGCGCAGGTCAATCGCCATTGAACCGCCTATCAGACCGAGACCGATAATTCCTATGTTCATCTTTCTTGCTTTATGGTTAGATAGCGGCTTTGTATTCGCCGAGGATCTTGAGGTCCTCGATGAGCGGTCTTACCGCCGTGAGGGCCTGCTGATAATGTTCCCTGTTGTCGAATTTTATGTCGATATAGAAGAAATACTGCCACTTCTTGCCCGGGATAGGCAGCGACTGTATCCTTGTGAGGTTCATCTCATAGAACGACATAATGGCCAGGATGTGCGCCAGCGAGCCCGGTTTGTGGGGCAGCGTGAAGCATATAGAAGCCTTGTCGATCTCGTCGTCCGAGAGCTCCAGGGAGTCATCGAGCACGAGGAACCTCGTGAAATTCTCCTTGTAGGTCTCGATGCCGGCGGCGAGGATTTCCAGGTTGTTCTGCTGGGCAGCCACTGTCGATGCTACTGCACCGATGCCCTTGAGCTGTTTTGCGGCAATCTCTATGGCGCTGGCCGCAGTGTCCTCCGACTCCACCAGCTGCATCCAGGGGCAGTTCTTCTCGAAGAAGTCGCGGGTCTGGTTGATGGCCATATAGTGGGTGCGGATCTCGTGGATGTCCTCTATCTTCTGGCCGGGCAGGGCCATCAGGTTCTGGTGTATGGGCAGGTATATCTCTCCCTTGATGCGCTGGTCGTGAAGGCGCAGCAGTTCGAAGTTGGGAAGCAGTCCGCCGGAGATGGTGTTCTCGATGGCCATTATGGCGGCGTCAGCCTTCCCGCTCTCCATCGCAGGGTAGAGTGAAGCGAAATTGGGGCACTCGATGATCTGAGGCACATAGCCCAGCCTGTTGAGGTAGAAGGTCTGGGCCGCCTGGTCGTGGAAACTTCCGAAATGTCCCTGTATGGCTACTCGCTTCATTCTATACAAGTTTAGCTACCCATTCGTCACGGTCGCCGGGAAGCATATCCACGGGCGCAAGCTCGATCATCGTGTAGCAGCCGGGGGCCTGCCTTGTGGCGGCGCGGGCGACGGCCACGAGGATCTGACCTGTCAGGGCGGGATTGTTGATGTGCATATTGAACTCGAAGAGCTGGTCGTGGGTCTTTCCGCTGACACCCTTGCGCACGAGGTTCACTCCGTGGCCCATATCCTTGAGAGCGTCTACCGACGTCACTTCGCTGACGTATGTCTCGTCGTTCACGAAATAAGGGTCGGCCTTGATGGCGGCTGCGACCTTTGCGAAGTCAGCGCCGGGGAGCAGCTCCACATACACCATACGGCGGTGTACGCCGGTGCCCATAGGGATTGTCATTGAAAGGGCGTCCTTCACTCCTTCGATGGCTTTGCAGGCCACTGAATGACCCATACTCATACCGGGGCCGAAGTTGGTGTAGGTGATGCCCTTAGGAGCGGCGGCCTGGAGGATGGCGCGGACCATCGAGTCTGAACCCGGGTCCCAGCCTGCCGAGATTATAGACACCTTGCCGGCCTTGCGGGCTGCCTCGCCGAGAGTGGCGCGCAGTGCAGGCACCTTGGTGTGGATGTCGAAGCTGTCGACGGTGTTGATGCCGAGGGCGAGGGCCTCGAGGGCATATTGTTCTACCTTGCGGGTCGGGGTTGCGAGGATGGCTACATCAACGTCTTTGAGGTCTTTGAGAGAGGCCACTACCGGAATTCCGGCGAGGGAGGCCGGCACGTCTGAGGCATTGCGGCGCACTACGCCCGCGATTTCAAAATCTTCTGCTGCCTGCAGGGCCTGGAGAGCATATTGTCCTATATTGCCGTAGCCGACAATAGCTGCGCGGATTTTTTTCATAACAGGTTCAAGTCTTTCAATGTTTTATTCATCAGCTCAGCTGTGGCCTCGGTAGCTTTGGTCAGAGGGAGCCTGAGTTCGTTTTGGATGAGTCCCATCTGCGCAAGGGCTTCCTTGGCGGGGATGGGATTGCTCTCTGCGAAGCAATTCTTGCAGAGGGGGAGCAGGGTACGGTACAACTCTCTGGCTGTAGTATAGTCTCCCGCCATAATGGCGTTGCACAGCGCGGCCATCTTGTCGGGAACGATGTTGGACACTACGCTGATGACTCCGGAAGCTCCGGTGGCCATCAGTGACAGCGTCTCGTCGTCATTGCCGCTGAACACCTGGAAGCCCTCGGGGGCCGAGGAGATAATCCGGGAGATCTGGGCGTAGTTGCTGCTGGCTTCTTTGATGGCGGCAACCTTGCTGTCGGCGGCTATCTTGAGGGTGGTGGCGTCGCTGATGTTCACTCCGGTGCGGCCGGGCACGTTGTAAATCACGACCGGCTTGGGGGAATGGGCGGCCACCGCCTTGTAATATTCATAAAGGCCGTTCTGAGTGGGCTTGTTGTAATAGGGAGTCACGATCAGGAAGGCATCGGCTCCGTACGGGGCTAGCAGGTCGATGTTGCGCAGGGTCCCTGTGAGGGAGTTGGTGCCTGCGCCGACGAGCAGCGTAAGCTTCGGGGCGTGAGCCCGGCAAAGCTTGAGGATTTCAACCTTCTCTTCGTCGCTGAGGCACGGGGTCTCGGCCGTGGTGCCGAGCGGGACCAGGAAATGGATGCCTGCGGCGACCTGGCGGTCCACCAGCGCTGCCAGCGCGTCGTAGTCCACGGCTCCGTCCTTGAACGGAGTGATGAGCGCGGTTCCGCAGCCTTTTATGTCAAGTCTTTTCATATCTTGTTTGAGAACATAAGTTCTTTGAATTCGTAGACTCCTTTGACCTTCTGGGCCATAAGGGCGGCTTCAATGGCGCCGGCGGCCAGTCCTTCGCGGGAGAAAGCCTCGTGGCTGAGGGTGATCTTGTCGCAAGGGCCCTCCAGCGTGAGGGTGTGGATGCCGGGTACTTCGCCGATGCGCTTCGACTCGATGGGGGTTGTGCCGCCCATTGCGGCGTCGACGATGGTCGCGAGTCTCTTTGCAGTGCCGCTCGGTGCGTCAAGCTTGTGGATATGGTGGACCTCCTCGATGGAAGTCTTATATCCGCCGAAGCGGGCCGCCAGTTTCGCGAGGTTGTCAGCTGCGGCGAAAAGGATGTTCACGCCGATTGAGAAGTTTGAAGAATATACGAGAGTAGTGCCCTGCACTGCGAAATACTGCTTCACTTCTGACTCGATGTCGTTCCATCCGGTGGTGCCGATCACCGCCGCGCCGAAATTCTCGGCGATGAAGCGGTAGTTGGCCCTGATGGCGTCAGGGGTCGTGAAATCGATGCAAACGCAGTTCTTGGCCACTTCGGCGGGAGTCTCGGTCACAGCTTCGCTCCAGCCGGCGTAGGGCAGGCCTCTTTCCAGCACCATCTTCTCGATGATGTGGCCCATCTTTCCGTATCCGCTAACTAAAATATCCATTTTCGAAAATGTTCTGGTGAAGTTTCTTCAGCACGTCCGCCATCTCCGGCCTGTCCACGACGATGCTGAGGTTGAGGTATGTGGTGTCCTGTGAAATCATATAGATCTTGCTGTCGACCACGGCGTTGAAGACGGTGGCCAGCAGGCCGCGCACTCCGATGATGTTCTTGCCGATGATGGAGATCTGGGCCTTGTCGCGGTCGACCGTCACGTCGGCGAAGTTCGAAAGGCCACGGACAGCTCCCTCTACATTCTGGTTGGCGTCCACGGTGACGGTGATGCTGGCCTCCGAAGAGCTCAGCAGGTCTACCGAGACGTTATGTCTTGCGAAAGTCTTGAACACCTTCTCCATAAATCCGACCGTGTTGATCATCTTCATAGAGTAGATGTTTATGACGCGGATGTTTTCCTTGTACGAAAGGGTCTTGATGCCGTCGAACACGCAGGCGCGGCTAAGCACGGCGGTTCCCTCGTTGCCGGGGTTCATCGAGTTGAGGACATACACCGGGATGTTCTTCTTCTGCGCCGGCTCGAGTGTCAGCGGGTGGAGCACCTTGGCGCCGAAGCGGGCCATTTCGGTGGCCTCCTCGTAAGAGAGCTTGTGAAGGCCCTTGGTGTTGCTGACGATGCGGGGGTCGGCAGTCCTCACTCCGTCCACGTCAGTCCAGATCTCGATGCGGTCTGCGTCGATGGCCATACCTATCAGGGATGCGGTGTAGTCGCTTCCTCCGCGGCCCAGAAGGGTGGGCTTGCCGTCTTCGGTGGCGCCGATGAAACCCTGGGTGATGATGGTAGAATACTTGGCGTAAGCTTCCTTGACGACCCTCGGGGCGCTCTCCTCCAGCAGTTCCATCAGCGGGTTGGCCTTGAGGTAGTCGTCGTCGGTGATGATCATCCGGCGCGCGTCGACCCAGTTGGTCTTGGTGCCGCGCATATTCATCGCGTATGCTATGATGGTCGAAGACAGGTATTCTCCGGAAGATATGATCATCGCCTTGTCGCATTCGCTCATATTCCCCTCGCCGAGGTGTTCTTCCAGGGTGGAGAATATGCGGTTGATCTTGCCGCGAACGTCGCGGTCCTTGCGCTCGTTCACTGCCGGCAGGGTGGCGTTGATGTCGTCCACGATGCCGAAGTGGCGGGTCTTGAG
>JAGCZI010000152.1 GCA_017960085.1 Bacteroidales bacterium | reverse complement strand
TGAAACAATTCGTTGATTAAGTAACTTAAACTAATTATAACCAACCAAAATGAAACGTCTGTCATTTCTGATCTTTGCAGTTATTGCAGCTGCACTGTCTTATGCAGCCAATGCACAGAGCATGAAACTCAACGACCTCGGCTATTTCGAGGCACGCGGCACGAATGTGCTGATGTACAACAACATCTACAACGGTGGATTCTACGATGAAAAATTCGCAGGTCTTGAAATTATCCAGCGCGGCAACCGTATCGCTACCGGCGGCGGCATCCGCCTGATGAACACTCCCGAGCAGTGGGACATCTTCGGAGTAGTAAGTCCCAGAAGGATTGACAACACTGAAAGCAGTGTCGAAGTAACCTTGACTTATGAGGATTACGGCTTCGCCCCCAGGCTCAAGGTCCTTCCCAAAGACAAAGGTGTCCTCGTGCAGGTGTGGCTTGACAAGCCGGTTCCCCAGGAACTGGTTGGCAAGGCCGGTATGAACCTCGAGTTCTTCCCCGCTTCATATTTCGGGAACAACTACCTCGTTGACGGCAAGGCAAGGATCCTTCCCAAGACCCCGATGCACGATACTGAAGTACACCCTGTATCAGAGAAAATCACCCAGTATTTCGGAGAATCTACTTTCGACGACCGCGGTCGCGGAGACTTCCTTGTGCCCCTGGCAATGTCGACCGGTCATCAGATTGTACTGGCTCCTGAAAACGACGCCCTTCGCGTAGGTGTTACTTCCGACCTTGAAATCGGCATCTATGACGGACGTCACCTCGCCCAGAACGGTATGTTCGTGCTCCGTTCACTCCTGCCCGGCGGCAAGACTGGCAAGGTTCTGGAGTGGTATCTTGAGCCGAGCATATCCAAGGACTGGATCCGTCCTGCGAATATCGGTTTTTCACAGGTCGGCTACACTCCCGCCCAGAGGAAAGTCGCCGTTGCCGAACTTGACAAGAACGACACTCCCGCCAAGACAGCCAAGCTCCTCAAGGTCAACCCTGACGGCAGCAAAACTGTGGCCAAGACCATCAACGCCAAAATTTGGGGTGAATATCACCGCCGCTACAACTATGTACAGCTTGACTTCACAGACGTACGTGAACCCGGACTGTACTGCATCGACTATCAGGGAGTTGAGACTAACGCCTTCCCTATAGACAAGGACGTCTACAGCGACAAGTGGCATCCTTCAATGGACTTCTCGCTGGTTGTCAATATGGACCATATGGAGGTGAATGAGGCCTACCGTATCTGGCACGGCCGCGCCAATATGGACGACGCCCTGCAGGCTCCGGCCAATGTCCGCCTGCACGACGGCTACTATCAAGGTGACGAGACCAATGACAAATACAAACCGCTGGAGCATATCCCCGGTCTGGCAATCGGCGGATGGTATGATGCCGGCGACTATGACATACAGGCCAACTCAGTGCTCAACACCACTCAGGACCTCGCATATATCTGGCGCGAATTCCAGCCGATGCGCGACCAGACTCTGATTGACGAGAAGACCCAGTACGCTGACATCCACGTTCCAGACGGAGTTCCGGACAATGTCCAGCTTATTATGCACGGCACCCTGAACATCAATGCCCAGGTCGAGAATATCGGCTTCGTAGCTCAGGTTATCGGTCAGCCCGATATGCACCACTACCATCACCTCGGCGATGCTATGACATTGACTGACGGCAAATTCTATGATCCTTCCCTCAAGCCTTATGAAGTCAAGGGCGACCGCTCCGGCACTCTGGACGACCGCTTCGTCTTCACAAGCCGCTTCAGCCCGGCCGGCACGATGCAGGACATCGTGTCTCTGGCAGCAGCCTACCCTGCACTGAAGGATTATTATCCCGAGGAGGCCGAGCGCTCGCTGAAGAATGCCGAGATGCTGTGGAACAAATATTTCGCAGCCGCAGCGCCGCAGGCCAATGCCAACGCGTTCGGAGGCCGCCGTATGGGTGGTGATCCTCGAATCAACGCAGCCATCGAACTCTGGATAGCTACCGGCAAGAAGGAATACAAGGACTTCTTCCTCCCGCTCATAGAAGAACAGCTCAACGCCCAGCCCGAGGAAATCCGCCCGAACACAAATGTTTCGAACGGTATGTTTATGAGCGCCTTTATGGGAGGCCCGAACCTCACCAACGCCCTGAAGATTTATCCTTATATGGACAAGAAGTTCCAGGACAAGGTGAAATCTCTCGTTCCGGCATACGTAGATATGATTACGCGCGGCGGCAAGGACAATCCTTACGGCGTAGCCATCACCGGTTCAAGCTGGGCAGGCAATGCTTCAGTCATCACCAGCGCCTACAACTGCTATAAGATCTGGAAGTATTTCCCTGATATGATTGACCCCGAGTATGTCCTCAACGGCCTTAACTACATCTTCGGCTGCCACCCCGACAGCAACGTATCATTTGTTACCGGAGTGGGTGTGAACACCAAGAAGGTGGCTTACAACGCCAACCGCGCCGACTACTCTACCATCCCCGGCGGTATCGTTCCGGGTCTGCTCGTGAAGGAAGATTTCTTCGAGAACAAAGACGACTATCCTTTCCACTGGGGTGAGAACGAGTCTTGCATCAACACTGCTCCGCAGTACGTGCTCCTCTGCCTCGCCGCTATCGAAGTCGCAAATGCGATGAACAAATAGTTGCGTTTGATTACGCAAGTTCGTGAGATGCGAGCCTCTGGTCAGCCAGGGGCTCGTATTTTGTACCCGGGCGGCCGTAGTTGGCGTAAGGGTAGATGGAGATGCCGCCCCTTGGCGTGAAAATTCCCAGGACCTCTATGTATTTGGGGTCCATAAGAGCGATCAGGTCCTTCATTATAATATTGACAGTGTCTTCGTGGAAGCCGCCGTGGTTGCGGAAGCTGAAAAGGTAGAGCTTCAACGACTTGCTTTCCACCATCCTTTTGTCAGGGATGTAGGAGATCCTTATCTCTGCGAAGTCGGGCTGGCCGGTGATAGGGCAGAGAGTAGTGAACTCAGGGCAGTTGAAGCGTACCCAGTAGTCATTGTCGGGATGCTGGTTGGAGAATGCTTCGAGCACTTGCGGAGTGTATTCCTTGATAGTTATCGGGGTGCTGTGTCCAAGGGCGGTCAGCCCTTCTTTCTTCCTGTCTTCGGTCATAATTAGATATCTCTTATTTTGAAAGGATTATACGAAATGTTGTAGTCATAGGTGTCGATGCCCTCGTGGGCTTTAAGTTTTTTCACAATCAGCCTGGTCAGCGGAAGTATGATGATTTCGTAGAGGGTCTTGACGGTTACCTGTGTCAGGATGATGCCCAGGATTCCCTTCACGGGCAGGCTTCCTGCGAAGGCCAGCGGATAGAAGATGACAGAATCTGCCAGCTCGCCGCCGAGGGATGAAACGATGGCCCTCCAGCCGAAGCCGCGGCCCTTTGTCGCAATTTTCATCTTTGACATAACCCAGGCGTTGAACTGCGAGCCGCAGATGAATGCTATGAGCGATGAGACTGTAGTGCGCGGGACGAGTCCGAAGAGCATATTGAAACTGTCAGCAACCGGTACGCTTTCGTCATAAAGAGGAGCGGGAAGCTTGGTGATTATATGCCCAGCCAGGGCGATGAATGCGCTGAGGACGAATCCTATCCATATCACGAGCCTTGCCTTGCGGAAGCCGTAGACTTCGGTGAGGCAGTCATTGATGATATAGGAGATGGGGAAAATGATGACAGCTCCTGAAAGCTGGAGGGGCAGGGAGCCGACACGCCACAGGCGTGGTACGAAAAGATTGGAAGATACGAGGCAGACGCAGAAAGCGACTGCGAGCCACAAAAAAGTAACGGAGAGCTTGTTGTGCTCTGCAGATTTGTTTTCAGACATAATAACTTGTTTTTATAGTGGTTCCAAGCACACTTGCGACGGGATTGTCCCGCCACTCGGCGGCAAAGATATTATTTTTTTTAATTTTGCCGTCGCTACTCAGACCGCTATGGAACATCTTGGCGAACTGCTATCTCTCCTGGTGGCCGTCTTGTGGACAGCTACTGCCATTTTTGCCGACGAAGCCAGTCACAGACTGGGGTCGATGACAGTCAATGTCATCCGTCTTACCCTTGCTTCCGTCTTTCTCGGTATAATACTATGGATTACGCTTGGCAGACCTTATCCAGTCTACGCAGACGCCCCGACCTGGTTCTGGCTGGGCCTTTCCGCCCTTGTGGGATATATCTTCGGAGACTTCTGCCTTTTCAATTCGTACATCGTCATCGGCGCCCGCTTCGGGCAGTTGTTTATGACGTTGGCTCCGCCTGCGGCCGCCATAGCCGGTTGGCTGATGCTGGGGGAGACAATGACCTGGAAGTCTTGGCTGGCGATGTTTGTCACTCTTTGCGGCATAGCCATTTCTATCCTTAGCCGCGGAGACCACAATACCGTCAAGCTGTCCCTGCCGCTGAAGGGCGTGCTGCTGGGCATAGGGGCCGGGGTCGGCCAGGGTGTCGGTCTGGTTCTCAGCAAGATCGGTATGCAGCATTATGCCGCTGCACTGCCGGCCGATGTGCCTGCCGCGATGGATACGATGATGCCCTTTGCATCAACTATGATCAGGGCAATTATCGGAGGTGCGGGTTTCTGGCTGATACTGATCCTGAGCGGCAAGATGAAAGATATGCGCGCCGCTTTCCATAACCCCCAGGGCCTGAAATATGCCGCCCTCACCACTTTGTTCGGCCCGACGCTGGGAGTGTCGCTGTCACTGATGGCGGTGCGCTATGCCAATGCAGGCATTGCCTCGACACTGATGGCGCTGACTCCCGTGCTCATCATCGCTCCCTATTCTATTATGCACAAACAGAAAATCCGTTTCAAGGAGATTGTCGGTGTCACCATCAGTATGGTAGGAGTTGCCATGTTCTTCCTTTTGTAGCTATATTTGTGCAGGCCAATCACCTGACAGCTATGAAAAAACTAATTCTTGCAATCCTCATCATAACAGCTGCTGCTTCCTGCAGCAAAGATATCCCTGTCAACAGAGTAATCGCTCACCGCGGCTTCTGGCAGACCGAAGGTTCGGCTCAGAACACCCTGGCTTCCCTGCGCCTGGCGGTGGAGAACGGTTTCTACGGCAGTGAGTGCGACGTACAGCTGACAGCTGACAGTTGCTTCATCGTTTTTCACGACACCAACATCCACGGAGTGGACGTGGAGGATATGACATTCGAGCAAGTCCTGGCCGACACTACGCTGGCCAACGGAGAGAGGATTTCCACAGTCGATGAGTTCTTTTCAGCTTTCGCCGGCCTTAACGGTAAAACCAAACTGATCATCGAACTCAAGCAGCAGCCTTCCGAAGAGATGATGAGCCTCAGCATCGCACGCACCGCCGAGGCTGTCCGAAAATACGGCATAGAGGACAGGGTGGAGCTCATTTCTTTCAGCTACAGGGCCTGCAAGGAGCTGGCGGCAGCATTCCCCGATGTGCCGGTGCTTTTCCTCGACAGGGCGCACAATGTTCCCTTCAGTCAGATGAAGGCAGACGGGATCGATGGCTTCAGCTATAAATACAACTGTGTCCTCGAGAACTTGGCCCTGATCGACCAGGCGCACGCCTTAGGCCTGATTACAGAGGTGTGGGCGCCGGACGATCCGGAAGAAGTGTTGACAATGGTCGATGCGGGCCTTGACTTCGTCATCACCAACAGGCCTGACGTGATGGCCGACATCCTCGAAGGGATTCAATAATCCTTAACGGTTCTCCAGCAGATCTTTGGCGGCGAGCACCAGGAACATATAGTGCGACGAACCGCCTCCCAGCACATATTCGACCTGCTGCCACAGGTAGGGGAAGGTGAGCAGTTCGGGGAAGTCCGGACGTATCAGCGCAGTTCCGGACACGGTGCCGCCCGGAACGTAGGTCCAGTCTGCGCGGTTGAATCCGTAGCCTACAGTCACTGATTCGGCGCCTACTCCGCCGGCAAAAGCTGCCTGGTTTATGCCGGGATGGCGGCCGAGGATGAAGTTCAGGGCATCGAAGACCTGGTCGGGAGCGAAGATGTCTGGGTATTCCTTGGCGAGGAAGTAGTGACGGTAGCCAAAGGACTGGATATCCCAGCCGGCTCCCCAGATGCTCGGACGGTAGGGCACTCCGTAAGGTGTTTCGGAACTCTGGCGGTCGAGTTGCTCACGGTACTTCACAAGGGCTGCACGGAAGGCTTCGCACTGCTTGCGGTATTTCTTGCTGCCTTCCATCTGCTTCTCCACTCGTGCTATGTACCAAGCGCAGTTGGGAGCCGAAGCCACCACTGCATCCCAGTTATTGACGATGAAGTCGAAGTACTGCTGTTCGCCGGTAGTGATGTAGAGTTCTGTGGCCAGTTGCATCTTTGACATTGCGCCGCCGCGGGGGCCTGCAGGCACCTGGGCTTCGTCGAATATCTTCCTGGCAATAGCAACGCAATGGTCGGCTAGGGTGTCGTTGAGACCGCGCAGGGCACGGGCGGATGCAGCGATGTTGGTAGCTACTCCCACTCCGTTGCCGGTGTCAGGGAAGATCCAGCGGTCGTCGCCGTTGCCGGGGATACCGTCCGATACTGATGCCGGATCTCCGAGAAGGGTGTATTGTCGCAGGCTGTTAGTGATAGTACCGCGGGCGAAGCGTCCCATCGACAGGTAGCCGTTGATGACATATAGCATTCCGTGTTCTATCTGCTGGCGTATGTCGTTCTTGCCGTCAGGCTCGTGGATTTCAACGGTGCGTTTGGTCTGGTCGATGGCCGTGGCGTCGATTTCCGGATGGAAGTTTTCAAGAGCCATCGTGAGGATATAGCATTCGTTGCCTGTCGTTCCGCGCACGTCGTCGTCGCCGGCGTCGTGCCAGCCGCCGACATTCACACCGGGTACGGGCTCAAGAGCCCTGAATGCTGTCTTACTGTCCGCCGGCTGGGCATATCCGTCAATATGGCTGCCTTCCGGGGCCATCAGTGCGTCGTCAAGGTGGCAGGCGTCGTGCCATACCTTATACTTTTCCATTATCCTCATATGGCACATCTGGTAGGGCAGGAAGTATTCTATGACAGGCTGCCATACGCCTCTGTCGTAGACGTCTTCGGCGATACGGAAGATAGGCGAGCTTCTGTCGCCGTAGTGCAGGGCGTAGAGGCCTTCCTGCTCAACGTCGGTGAAGTCTACTTTGAAGTATTCGTAGCGTAGGAATTCTCCGTCCCACTTAACGGCGGGATAGTTCTTTACAAAATGCTCTCCGTCGGCGTCATAGCGGACCAGGGTGGCACCCGGAAGCGGTGCGTCGCGTCGGTCTGTCTCGATGATGGCCACCTTGCTCTGGGCAGGCAGATAGCCTACCTGGGAGGTCTGGACTACGGGCTTGTAGGTCCATCCGGTCACTACGTTGGGCTCGATATACCACTTGATTGCACCCTTGGTGGCTCCGGCAGGGATGTCAGAGCGAAGCACGAACCAGCCGTTGTTGTGGTTCATACGGCCGTCGTAGAGTTTGAGGTCGGCTCCGTTCAGGCTCTTTATCGTAATGCGGCTGTAAGGGTCGTCTGGCCGCGAAGTGAAACTCTTGCCGACGGCATACGGCTCGGCTATCACTGCGTCGGCCGTGAAGGGGCTGTACCCCTCGCCGATGAGGTGCTCTATGTCAGCTCTCTGCGCATTCTTGGGCAGATAGTCGCCGACGCTCTTGTAGACGTAGCTTTCCTGTGTCAGCAGAGGTGAATTGGGCTGCTGGGGATATATGCCTTGCTTGTTGTCCATTATCCACGGCTTGCCGAAGAGGTCGCCCGGGAAGAATTCGATGTTGAAGCCTGCCCGGCCGAGCAGTTCGGCGGGAACAGGCGTGTCAAGATCGACGGTGACCAGGAAACCTTTCTGATATGGTTCGAGCGTTACGGTGTATGTTACGTTATACTCGGGATATATCATTGGATTGAATCCAGTGAAGTGGCGGCTGGAGTCGGGGAAGCAGAGAGTAGTTATGATTTTCTGACCCTCCACCTTGCGGCTGAGCTGCTTGGGAACAGGCTGCCACTGGCCGGGAGTGGGCTCGAAGCGGATATCTCCGTTGCTTGCCACACGGTGGCCGTTCATCAGCACAGAAATGCCTCCCTGGTGTCCTTCCGGGTAGAAATCATCGAATGCCATAACATCTACACCGTCTTTGTTGAAATAGCCGGAAGCGTTGAGGTGGAAGTCTTGAGCACCTAGTGTAACAGCGCAAAACAGGGTCGCAAAAGCGAGGGAAAGTCTCTTGATAATCATAGTTTCTGATTTATGGATAATGCGAATTTACAAAACCGATTTGGTTATTTAAGAAAGAACCCATATATTTGCGGTCCAATACCGCGGGGTAGAGCAGTTGGTAGCTCGTCGGGCTCATAACCCGGAGGTCGGAGGTTCGAGTCCTCCCTCCGCTACTACAGAGGATTTCCGAAAGGAAGTCCTCTTTTTTGTTTACCTGCTGCACTTTAACCAGTTCTTGGTACAGAAAACAAAGAAATAATTGGTTTTCTGTACGACAATTCCTATATTTGCACTTGTTATGGTGCAACAAGTTCCCTATAAGGAGTTGAAGGCTTTAGGCAACGTGCCCGTAGGCATAGAAGTCCTGCGAAGCCTGTACAAGGATTATCAGTCGCCCAATATGCATATCTCCATGTTGGAAAAGAAGGGTCTGCTAATCCGTTTGAAGCGTGGACTGTATGTGGTCTCTCCGGAAATCAGCGGCAAGGAACTGTCCGTAGGTTTGATTGCCAATCACCTGTATGGTCCTTCTTATGTTTCCCTTCATTGGGCCTTGAGGTGGTATGGGCTTATCCCTGAGCGAGTAGAGGCCGTAACTTCTGTAACCACCCGACACACTCGTGAGTTCGAGAACTCGCTGGGGCGGTTCACATTCCGGGGCGTGTCCCGGGATTATTTCCCCATCGGCATAAAGAGTCAGGAGGATGCCGGGCTACACTTCCTGCTGGCCAGCCCGGAGAAGGCCATCTGCGATATGCTCATGCAGGAAAAGCATGTGCCAGATCAGTCAATTTCCCGGCTGGAAGTCTTCTTTGAGGATGATATGCGGATGGACTTGGAGGACCTTCGGCAAATGGATGGCGGCATCATCCGACAGTGTATGGAAGCTGGGAATAAGAAACAGGTTTTAGCGAATTTATTGAAAATGATTGAACGATGACGATATTTGACGAAATGGTGACGGAATTTGGTCCGCAGACTTCTGTTGACAAGACGAACGCCCAGCACGAGGTAATGCAGCAGATTACGCTGTCCGGATTACAGCGGAGCGGTTTCTTCGAGCATGCCGCATTCTATGGTGGAACCTGCCTGCGGATCTTCCACGGGCTGCGACGTTTCAGTGAAGATATGGATTTCACCCTTACGGAGAAGAATCTGAACGTGCATCTGGAGGACTTCTTCCCCGACATCATCGAGGCATTCAAGTTGACGGGACGGGAGGTAGTGATTAAGAAGAAGGAAAAGAAGTCTTTCGGCAAGGTGGAATCGGCTTTTCTGAAGGATAACACGGATGTCTATGATATTGCCTTCCGGACAGAAAAGAGCTTGAAGGTGAAAATCGAGCTGGATACAGATCCGCCGCTGGATTTCGAGACAGAACAGAAGTTGCTCCTGAAGCCTTTTTCATTCATGGTGCGCTGCGTCACGCTGCCGGATCTGTTTGCGGGCAAGATGCATGCGCTGGTATACCGTAATTGGCAACGCCGTGTAAAAGGGCGTGACTGGTATGATTTCGAGTGGTATGTAGCGAACAAGGTCCCTTTAGATTTCGCCCATCTGCAGAGGCGGATTCAGGAATTCAACGGAATGGAACTCACAAAGGAAGAATTCATATTCACATTAAAGGAGCGTCTGGCCAGTACCGACATAGACCTGGTAAAGCAGGATGTAATGCGCTTTCTCCGTACCGATCCGCATTCGCTGGATATCTGGTCAAAGGACTACTTTCTGCAGCTGGCCGATATGATTGTGTATAAGGAATAAAGGGCGATTTCGTTCAATTCATCGGTGTAGAGAATCAATGAATCGTTGGATTTCCCATAGTCCCTCCAGGAAGCGCAAGTTTGAGATTCGTAGCGGGAGGCTGACGCCATCCCACTGGTACATTTGCCGGAATGTGGCTATCTTCGTGTTATGAGAGAAAACGTAATCCGTGAAATCCGTCCCGTAGAGATCCCCCTGCTGAATGACTTCCTGTATGAAGCCATCTTCATACCAGAAGGGGTGCCGGCCCCGTCGAGGTCCGTCATCGAGCAGGAGGACCTGCAGGTGTATGTCCGGGATTTCGGGAAGAAGGCCAATGACCGGTGTCTGGTGGCGGAAGTTGGCGGGAAGGTCGTCGGGGCCGTATGGACGCGGGTCATGAACGATTATGGCCATATTGCCGACGGCATCCCGTCATTGGCCATTTCCCTCTATAAAGACTATCGCAACCAAGGCATTGGAACGGAGCTGCTCCGGGAGATGCTTCAGCTGTTGCGGCGTGATGGTTATCAGCAGGTTTCCCTGTCGGTCCAGAAAGCGAATTATGCCTTCCGAATGTATCAGAAGGCGGGATTCGAAGTGCTGAAAGAGACGGAGGAAGAGTATTTGATGATTTGTAAACTTAAGAATCAATGAAATAGCTATGGATAAGAACGGACTCTTCCTGCAAGCTATCGGCAAGTTTCTGCTTGGGGTTATCGTTATCGGCCTGCTGCTTTTCCTGCCGGCGGGGTCGCTTCAGTATTGGCAAGCTTGGCTGCTGATGGGTATTTTGTTTGTGCCGATGTTTTGTGCCGGCCTGGTTATGATGGCGAAGAATCCGGAATTGCTTCGCAAGCGGCTGAATGCCAAAGAAGAAGAGAAAGAACAACAGACGGTTGTGAAACTCAGCGGCCTTCTGTTTGTAGCCGCATTTGTCGTAGCGGGGTTCAATTGGCGTTTTGGCTGGTACTTGCTGCCTGACTGGGCCGTTTGGGTATCGGCAGGGCTTTTCCTGATCTGCTATCTACTCTACGCGGAGGTATTGAGGGAGAACACCTACCTGTCCCGGACTATCGAAGTGCAGGAGAATCAGAAAGTAATCGACACAGGGCTCTATGGAGTCGTCAGGCATCCGATGTATATGGTGACGACCGTCCTGTTCCTGGCCATGCCACTTGTACTGGCTTCGCCTCTTTCTTTCCTTATTATGTTGCTGTATATTCCGCTGATTGCCAAACGTATAAAAAATGAGGAAAGGGTCCTGGAAGAAGGGCTGGAGGGTTACAGTGAGTATAAGCAAAAGGTGAAGTACAAAGTGATTCCTTTCATCTGGTAAATACCCATTATCTGTATAAAACACTAATGAATCGCAGGATTTCCAACAGTCCTTCCTGAAATCGGAGGTTCGAGATCCGGAAGGGTTGAAATAAACAGGTTATTATACGGAACCTACTATGCTGCCTTTATGGCCGCTAAGTTCTACAGGAATGCGGGGCCCTTCGGCGCATAAAGATTACCCCTGTGCAAGGGTCTGGGCGAGCTTCTCGATGTTGAGACTGCGGGCGGAGGCGTCGACTATGTCCTTGTAGACACCGCCTTTGCGGTAGAGTTCGTCGGGATTGCCGCTCTGCTCGAGGTGGCCTTCCTTCAGGGCATAGACCATCTCGCTGTCGATGATCTGTGAGATCGAGTGGGATATGATGATGACCGTCCGGTCTTTTTTTATTGCGTCTATGGCGGATTTGATCTGCTCAGTGGCGATGGCGTCCAGAGATGCCGTGGGTTCGTCCAGGAAGATGATGGGAGGGTTCTTGAGGAACATACGGGCGAGGGCGATGCGTTGCTGCTGTCCGCCGGACAGATGGTTGGCTGCAGTGTCGAAGCCTTTCGGCAGGGCTACGATCTGGTCGTAGACGCTGGCTTTGCGGGCTGCCTCTTCAACCTCCTCGAAAGTCGCGTCCGGCTTGCCGTAGCGGATGTTTTCCTCGATGCTTCCGTCGAAGATGTGGTTCTTCTGCAGCACCAGACCGATGTTTTCACGCAAGAAGCGGGTGTCCCATTCGCGCAGGTCCACTCCGTCCAGGGTGATGCTGCCGCAGTCCGGTTCATAGAACTTGTCCAGCAGATTTACGATGGTCGACTTGCCGGCGCCGCTCAGTCCCACCAGGGCGGTGATTTTGCCGCTGTCGACCTTCAGGGAGATGTCGTGCAGGGCCTTGGTGCCGTTGGGATAGGTGAAGTCCACACCCTTCATCTCGAAGTTGCCCTGCACCTTTTCGGGCCGGTAGCTGCCTGTCGGCTCGAGCTCTCCGTCCGCATCTACAATGTCGAAATACCCCTCTGCATAGACCAGAGCGTCGTTCAGGTCGTCGAAGATGCGCTGCAGGGAAGTGATGGGTGCCGTTACGTTGGAGAAGAGCATAATGTGGTACATAATCTTTCCTATGGTCATCCCCGGATAGCCTGTCAGCACAAGGTAGGATGTGAGTATGATGATCAGAACCGTGCCGGTCTGGCTGACGAAGCTTTTCAGCGCATCGAAGCCGAAGGATGCCCGGCGGATGCTCAGCTGGTTGCCGTAGTAGCCCTTCTGCAGCTCGGTCTGCTTACCCAGCTCGATCTCCTCCCTGTTGAAAGATTTGACGACGTTCATACTTTCGAGGATGCTCATTATGCTGCCGCTGCGCCTCTCGTTGAAGCCTCGCATATTCTTGCGGGAGCTCTTCAGTTTCCGCCCCTGAAGGGATGTAATCCAGAAATAGATGGGCACGATGGCAAGCGCAGTCAGGCCGACATAGATGTTGGCAGCGAAGATGAGCACGAGTGCCAGCACCGAACTGACAATCATCGGCAGCAGGTTGATGAAAAAGTTCTGGATTGTGCGGGAGATGCTGCTGGCGCCCTGGTCGATGCGGGCCTGGAGCATTCCCGGCGCATTGTCGCTGCGGGCGAAGAAGGCCATACGGTACTGCAGGATCCTCTCGACCACGCCGAGCGAAAGCCGTTGTGAGATGTTGATGCGGAGCTTCTCACCGAAAATGCTCTGCCCGAAGGAGATGCCGGCCCTCAGGATCTCCTTTCCCAGAAGGACGATGCTGACGATGGTGAGGATCCGCGCCGCCTTGGCCCAGGAGAAATCAGCCGAGCCGACGAGGGAGTTGATGGCATCCACCGTGCGGTCGAGAACGACGGCGTTGACCTGTGCGAGCAGAGAACCGAGAAGGGTGAGGGATAAAGTGGCGAACAACAGGAGGCGGTAAGGCTTGACATATGGTACAATCCTTTTGAATAATTGGGCAAGGGTCATAGGGTACAACTTTCAAACGTATGCAAAGTAAGCATATCTTTATTATCTTGCACCTTGTTTCATCAATAAAGACACCGATATGAAAAGAATTGCCTCCTTCTGTGCATTAATAGCGATGTGCGCTCTCACTGCCTGTTCCACCGGCAACAATTCCGCTCCCTCTTTTGATGAGGTCTTCGCTTCAAGAAGAAGTATCAGGGCTTATGAGCCAGGCCGGACGATCTCCGAAGACCAGCTGAAAGAATTGTTCAAAGCAACCCAGAATGCTCCGTCCTGGGCAAATTTCCAGCCTACGAAATATTATGCAGCTGTAAGCAAAGAGTCACGCGAGGCAGTCCTGGCCTTGATCGGTGGAAATAAAAACAGTGCCGTCAACGCGTCAGTGCTGCTGATTTCAACTTTCGAAAGAGGCAAGTCCGGCTATTTCCAGGGTCAGCAGACCAACGAAATCGGCGAAGGCTGGGGTGCTCACGACAACGGCCTTTGCAATGCATACCTCATTCTCAAGGCGCGTGCTATGGGTTTCGACACCCTGATTATGGGAATGCGCGACGGTGATGGCCTTCGTGCACAGTTCAATATCCCTGAAAACGAAACCATAATGGCCGTCATCGCCCTTGGCTACAGGGCCGAGGAACCCCGCGACCCTGTCCATAAATCACTCGATGAGTTTGTCAAGTTCTTCTGATAGAAGAGTTTCGTAAAACTTGGGGCATTATCTACAGCCCCAGCAGGAAGTGCTCCATCTTCGGAAGGAAGAGGTTGTGGCCGGCATCGTTCAGGTGGGCGGTATCTCTCAGGCCCTGGAAGTACCGGCTGCGGAAGTTCTCATCCCAGACGTAGATGCCGCTGTTGCGGGTAGCGTCAAAGACAGGTATGCTGTACGAGCCGCAGACTTCCAGCAGGACTGCCGTCATCTCGGGGAACATCTCTCTGGGCACCCGCCAGGGAGTGACGAAGCACAGTTTGGCTCCGGGATATTTCGCAATCAACCCTTCGCACAGCACAGTCAGTTTCTCCCGGAACAGATCTGTCCCTTCACCGTTGCGGGCCATCCGGTCGGCGTCGTTGTGCCCTGCGCAGACAATCACATAGTCGGCATTGTCAGGAAGAACTTTGTAGCGCTCGTACATCGCCGGTCCGAAATTCTCCGCGGTGCGGTCGTATGCCACGCAGTTGCCGTTCCAGCCGAAGTTGTGATATTCCATATTGTATTTTGCCGCCAGTTTGTAATGCCAGGATTCCTCGATAGGGCGCAAGTGGTTCTGCACGTAGCTGTCCCCGAAGATGACCATTGTCTTTCCGTACAGGGATGCATCCTTTATATGGGCGGGTGCCGATTCGGCCGCAGCAGGGTCGGACAGTCGTACCAACCTCTCCTGAGCTGTCATAGCCAGAGGCAAAAAGAAACAGATGAGCAATAATAGTTTTTTCATATTGTAATGATAATGATAATGTGTTTATAGTGTATTGTGATGACAAATTACGGAAAAACGCACAGAATCGCAAAACCGGACATTGGCCGTGATTTACAATCGGCATTGCTTAAGCACAGCATAAAACTTCAGGGTGCTGTTTCGTAGTGTTTCTATTATTCACTATCTTGTAAAGAAATAAACGACCACTCTTATGAAGCAGTTTCTTCTTTCCATCGCGGCGATGTGCACGATGTGCGTTTCAGCCTTCGCCCAAGGCACATTTGTTCCTCCTTCTTCGGACGGCTGGCAGCGCACTTCCAGCACTCAGCGTCAGTCTGAGTTCCCCAAAGTCAATGCGGCTGGTGACTACTGGTTTCGCTTCACCGCTCCCGCTACGGCCAAGGAAGTAAAGTTAGAGTTCGCCTTCGTGGAATTCCCAGCCCAGCAGGATGCTGATGGTAATTGGAATGTCATCGCCAAAGCGCCGAAGGTGGGATACCAGATCGCCCGCTGGATCGTTGACGGAGTCAAAGTCCCCGATCCCGGCCTGGAGTTCACCTATTCCAACGGCTGGGTAAGTACCATTGAGATACCATCCGCCCAGGACAGGTATTACCTGATGAGGGATGTGCCGCACGGTGATGTGCGTGAGCACTGGTTTTTCTCTGGCATCGAAGGGAAATGGCGCAGGGCTTATGTATATACTCCGGCCGGTTACGATCAGCATCCGGAAAAGCGTTATCCGGTACTGTACCTCCAGCACGGCGCGGGAGAGAATGAAACTGAATGGACCCACACCGGCTTCGCGGCAATCATCGCCGACAACCTCATTGCAGACGGCAAGATCGAGCCGCTCATCATCGTGATGAACAACGACTTCGTCTATCGTCCCGGCGACAACCGCGGCCGCCTGGCTCTTGCCGACAAATGGAATGAGAATTACGAAGAGATGTTCCTTACCGAAGCTCTGCCGGACATTGAGGCGCATTACCGCGTGATGACTGACGCTGCGCACCGCGCGATGGCAGGTCTGTCGCTCGGCGGTATGATTACCGGTACGGTGGGAGTAAGGCATAGCGATATGTTCGGCTGGCTGGGCATTTTCAGCGGAGGGGTGGTGTCAGATCCCTCGCTGCTCCGCAAAGACGCTGTGAAACTCGTCTTCGAGACCTGCGGCTCTGAGGAATACCCTGCTCGCATAGAGCAGAACGTTGCCGAACTCAGAGCTCAGGGCTTCAACGCCGCCACTTACGTTTCGCCCGGTACCGCACACGAATGGCAGACCTGGCGCCGCAGTCTCTACCATTTCCTGCAACTGATTTTCAAATAGCAATAAACGAATAAAAAGCTATGCTGCTTATTGGTGTGAAAAAAGACAAGGGCTGGCTGTATTCCCGCTGGCAACTGACCTGGGGCGCAGGATGGAACGCGATCTGTCACGGTGCCTGCCGCTTGTATGCCGACCTTAAGAACCCCGAAATCTATGTAGACGGGGAGAAGCTTCCTGATTTCGAAGACAGAGAAGAGATCATCGGCATTCCGGAACACGGAAGGCTTATGATCCGTGGCGTCTCAGAAACTCTCGGCATTCCGGTAATGATCGATTTTACGAACCAGACGCTGCTGGTAGCTGTAACCCTGCCGGCTTCGCCGGATGTCTGCGAATCAGAAGACTACGAAACCTTCAACCGGGCCCTCGCTCCGTACGTGGACAGCCTGGAGCTCAGTATGTTCACAAACTAATGACAGGATTCCGGTTAATTCTTCACAGGGAGCAGGCCGCCTAAGATGGTGAGTATCCTTCCTGCATCAGGGTTGGGAACCATATACGTTTTCATCTCTATCATGCTGAAATGCAGATAGGTGTAATACCCCTGGTCATACTTGCCCCAGTAGTATCCGTCCCAGCCGTCATTCACGGGCAGGAAAACGCCGTGCTTGAGATCGTCATCAGTAAATGAATACCGGTTGTAATCGGCGTTCCTCACCGTGCCGTCATCTCCGACAGAAGAATAAGAATAGTCGCCTATAAAGGTGTTGCAGAAGAGGACCCCTTTTGTGCCGTCAGAAAGATGTCCATAGTACATCGCTGAAACTTGCGGGAGCTTCTTGAGCTGGTCCAGGGTAGGTGAGGAGAAACCGGGCGGAACAGCTCCCTCCACATCCCCGAGATATGACGTCACCGGCTTCAGAGCCCATTTGATGCCTTTGATGACGATATAGTCTTCGCCCTCTTGGATCGAGATATCTTTTTTTTCGCAAGCAGTCGCCAAAGCCATCAGGGCAACCGCAAACAACAAGAAGTACTTCTTCATATGGCTTTTGAATAATCTCATTCGTCTATGCAAAAGTACTTCTTTTTCTTTCACGTTGCGCCCGCGCTTAGCAGATTACGTATTCCATACCGGGAACGACCTTGCCGGAAAGCATATCCTTGGCGAGGCGGTCGACGATTTCGCGCTGGAGGAGCCTCTTGATGGGACGGGCTCCGTAGGCGGGATCGTACCCCTCTTCGCACAGCTGCTCGATCTTCTCGGGAGAGATGCTCAGGCGGATGCTGGCGTTTTCCAGAACTTTCTTCTTTATCTGGTCGAGCTGCATATTGACGATGTCGCGGACGTTGTCCTTGCTCAGCGGCTGGAACATTATGATCTCGTCGATACGGTTGAGGAATTCAGGACGTACGCAGCCTTTCAGTATACCCATAACTTCGTCCCTGCAGCTGTCCATAGGCTTGCCTTTGGCGATATAGTCCTGGATTATGTCGCTGCCGACATTCGAAGTCATTATTATGATAGTGTTCTTGAAATCCACCGTACGGCCCTTGTTGTCGGTCAGACGACCGTCATCGAGCACCTGAAGCAGAGTGTTGAACACGTCGGGGTGAGCCTTCTCGATTTCGTCGAGCAGCACTACTGAGTACGGTTTGCGGCGCACGGCCTCGGTGAGCTGGCCGCCCTCTTCGTATCCTACGTATCCCGGAGGCGCTCCGACCAGACGCGACACGGTGTGGCGCTCCTGATACTCGCTCATATCGATACGCGTAATCATATTCTCATCGTTGAACAGATACTCCGCAAGCGCCTTGGCGAGCTCAGTCTTGCCGACTCCGGTGGTGCCGAGGAAGAGGAACGAACCGATGGGCCGCTTCTCGTTCTGGAGTCCGGTACGGCTGCGGCGCACTGCATTGGATACTGCCGAGATGGCCTCGTCCTGTCCGATGACCCTCTTGTGAAGCTCATCTTCCATCCGGAGCAGTTTCTCCTTCTCGCTTTCCATCATCTTGGAAACGGGAATGCCCGTCCACTTTGATACTACCTCTGCGATGTCGTCTTCGCTGACAGCCTCGTTGATGATAGGATCCTTGATGGCCGCTTTCTCTTCAGAAAGTTTCTTGATGGCTTCCTGGGCTGCACTGATCTTGCCGTAACGGAGCTCGGCAACCTTGCCATAGTCGCCGCGACGGTCGGCGTCGTCAGCCTCGATGCGGTATTTCTCAATCGCGTCGCGGTTGGTCTGGATGTCCTGCAGCAGCTTCTTCTCATTATCCCAGCGGCGCATAAGGTCCTCACGCTCCTTGCTGAGAGTGGCGAGCTGCTCCTTGATGGTGTCCAGCTTGGGTGACTCGCCTTCGCGCTTGATGGCTTCGCGCTCGATTTCGAGTTGTTTGATCTTGCGGTTGAGTTCGTCGATAGGCTCGGGAACAGAATTCATCTCAAGACGCAGTTTGCTGGCGGCCTCGTCGATGAGGTCGATGGCCTTGTCGGGGAGGAAACGGTTCGTGATGTAACGATGCGATAGCTCCACGGCGGCGATGATGGCGTCATCTTCGATGCGCACCTTGTGGTGGTTCTCGTATTTCTCCTTGAGGCCCCTCAGAATGGATATTGATTCTGCAGGTGTAGGCTCGTCGACCATAACTATCTGGAAACGGCGTTCCAGAGCCTTGTCGGTCTCGAAATACTTCTGGTACTCGTCGAGGGTGGTGGAGCCGATGGCCCTCAGGTCACCCCTGGCCAAAGCAGGCTTAAGGATGTTGGCGGCATCCATAGCACCGCTCGTCCGTCCGGCGCCTACCAGAGTGTGTATCTCATCGATGAAAAGTATGATCTCGCCATCGCTTCCCGAAACGGCTTCGATGACTCCCTTCAGCCTCTCCTCGAATTCTCCCTGATACTTGGCGCCCGCGATGAGCGCACCCATATCGAGGGAATATATCTTTTTAGTCTTAAGGTTCTCGGGGACATCGCCGTTGACTATACGCTGCGCGATGCCTTCCGAAATCGCAGTCTTGCCGACGCCGGGTTCTCCAACGAGAATAGGGTTGTTTTTAGTCCTTCTGCTCAAGATCTGGAGAACACGACGTATTTGCTCGTCCCTGCCTATGACGGGGTCGAGTTTGCCTTGTTTCGCCCTCTCGTTAAGATTGACGGCGAATTTGTCAAGCATTTCCAAATTGTTGTTGTTCATATTGTTGATCTCCTTTCGGGGCAATATATCTCAATTAGTGCACCAAGCGGAAAAAACTGACAATATGGCAGACGGAGGGAGTCTTGATTTTTTTATATATTTGTAGGAACAAACTAAAACCTGAAGGTATGGCAACAATAATCTATATCCTTGGTGTTGCGCTCGGTCTGTGGTGCGTATACGACCTTTTCAAGAACAAGACCATCGATCTGGTCCTGAAGATAATCATCGCCATCGTACTGCTCTCCTGCAGCTGGGTGGGCGTCTTGATTTACTATTTTTTAGTAAGGAACAGGCTCAAATAAGCCTCTCAAGACATTTTCGCAGGGAATCCTGCCACTGCGGCACGTCGAGTCCGAACTCGGCGGCTATCTTGTCTTTGTCCAGATAGGAATAGCAGGGGCGGACGGCTTTCTGCGGATAGCAGCTGCTGGCTACGGGGATGACTTTGCAGCCCAGAGCGGCCTGGCGCATAATTTCGCAGGAGAAGTCGTACCAGGTACAGACGCCTTCGTTGCTGTAATTGTATATTTCACACTTCTTGCTGTCCGCAAAGGGCACAAGTTTAAGAATGGCCTTGGCAAGGTCTTCGGAGTATGTGGGGCTGCCGGCCTGGTCGTTGACTACGGTGATGGTCTCGCGTGTGGAGCCGAGCTGCAGCATTGTCTTGAGGAAATTTCGGCCGTAGGGAGAATAGAGCCACGCCGTGCGGATGATTATGCCCGCAACGCCCGATGCGGCCATAACTGCCTCGGCCTCGGCCTTTGAGCGGCCATAGACCGACAGGGGAGCCGGGCTGTCTGTCTCGATGTACGGAGAGCCCTTCGACCCGTCAAAAACGAAATCTGTCGAAATCTGGATGAGAGAGGCTCCGGCCTTAACTGCCGCTGAGGCCAGGACGGCAACTCCGTCGCGGTTGATGCGGAAGCAGAGCTCCGGTTCGTCTTCGGCCTTCTCTACGTTGGTATATGCGGCGCAGTTGATGATGGCGCTGATATTGTGATCCCTGATGCAAGCTGCGACTGCTTCGGCATCGCAGATGTCGAGCGGAAGGATGTCGTCCGCCGCTGCATAGTCAGTGAACACGAAACCCTTCTTCGATGCAGTCTGTCTGCGGATCTCGCTGCCCAGCTGCCCGCAGGCGCCGGTGACCAGAACTTTTCTCGTTTTTTGCATATTCTTCTTACAAAGATACGTTATATTTGCATATTAATCTATGATATAATTCGTGGATACAGGTTATCGAATATAACTCATCGAATCTGAGTCAAGTCCCTTCCCTGGGGAAGGGATTTAGGGATGGGGAAGACAAAGATAAAAATGTGCGGTGGGGGAAAGGCTTAGTAACTCCACCCACGCTTGAATAGAAATAGCGATGGACTACAACACCCAAAGAGAACACTTGATATTGCCCGAGTACGGAAGGCACGTGCAGAAGATGCTTGAGCAGGTATGCGAGATTGAGGACAAGGAAAAACGCACTCAGCAGGCGCAAGCCGTGGTCAACGTTATGAGCACCCTCAACCCCCACTTGAAAGAGTATCCTGATTACAAGCATAAACTTTGGGACCACGCCCATATCATCTCGGGTTACAAGCTGGATGTCGACGGCCCTTACGAGGCTCCCGTTAAAGAAGAGCACGAGAGCAAGCCGGACCCTATCGGCTATTCCACCGAACCGATACGCAAGTCCTGCTACGGCCGCAATATCCAGAATATGATAGACCTTATCGTCGACTGCGACAAGGGAGAAGACGTCCGCAGGGAACTGATCCGCCTGCTGGCACTTTATATGCGTCAGCAGTACCTCATCTGGAACAAGGACAGCGTGGCCGACGAGACCATCTTCCAGGATATGGAGCAGCTCTCGAGAGGTAAACTCGAAGTGCCCCGCGACATAGTCCTCGGACCGGTATCCGGCGAGTTCAACCGTCCCGGATTCGCGTCAGGCAATAACAACAACGGAGGCAAGAACAGAAGATTCAACAAGAAAAAGAGGAAACCCCAGGCATAATGGCCACAGCAGCTAAAGGAAAAAACACTGTCAGCAAGAAAAAGAAGCCGGTCAAGAAAAAGGCCCCTTCAGTTAAGCGACCGAAACTGACTGACGATCAGAAGAGCATCGTCAGGATAGTTATGGGTGTGCTTTTTGCCATCTTCTGCCTGTTCACCGCAGCATCGCTCATCTCATACGCCTTCAACTGGGGCGCGGACCAGAGCCTCAAGAGCAATCCCGACCTGTGGCAGTCATATGTCAGCGCCAACAACGTCTGCGGCAAGCTGGGTTACAAGTGGGCGGATTTCCTTTTTGCAAAACTGTTCGGCATCGGTGCCTTCTTCGTGCCGGTATTCCTCGGCCTGCTGGCAGTAGCCTGCTTCCGTATCCGCAAAGTCAGGGTCGTGAGGGCTTTCGTCCTGTCGCTCTTCGGCTGCATCATATTTTCTGTCATCGCCGCCTACATCTCGTCGTTCTTCGGCGGGCAGGCGCTTTTCTCGACCGGCGTTGGAGGCTCATACGGCCATCTGGCCAACGAGTGGCTATCCAGTATGATAGGAAAACTG
>JAGCZI010000021.1 GCA_017960085.1 Bacteroidales bacterium | reverse complement strand
TTGCTTGCGCCCTTGACCTCGAGGTTGACTTCCGGGCAGGGACCGGTCATCTTGTAATCGCTGCTTGAGAGGACTTTGGCGTCCAGGTCGCTGCAGCTGCCGTTGTAAGTCATCTTGCTGGCGCCCTCGAGATATACTTCGAAATCGCCGAACTCACCGTCGATGTTAGCCTTGCTGGCTCCGCTAAGACGGAATGAAGCGTCGATAGAATTGACCTTGAGGCTGACGATGTTGCTTGCGCCGGAAAGAGTAACCCTGAAATTGTTCATACCCAGTGAGAACTCATCTTTGCATTCGAGCTTGCAGGCTCCTGACAAATCGATGAAGTTGATCATTGGAGTGCGTATAGTCATCTTGAAATCGGCTTTCCTTGATTGCATCTGCATCTTGACCGGGAGCTTTTTGAAACGGACCTTGAGGATGCCGGATTCAGTAGTGACGGAAAGATACGGGGCATATTCGGAGTCTACTTCGACGGTAACAGAGTGGGTGTCATCCTTGATGAGCTGGATGTCAAAACCCGATGTGACCTCAATGCCGTTGAAGGACAAGTCGTATGTCTTCTTAACATTTTCTGCGTTGGCGCAGAGGCAGAAACCAATAAGTGCTGCCAGAATCATTAATTTTGTTCTCATGTTGCGAAAGTAGTCAATTATTTTGTAAATTTGCTTAATTAGTTGCTCTTATAAGGCAAAAATCGTGCAAATCACTTTAAACTAACGCTATGTATCTTTTAGGCTATGATGTCGGCAGCTCTTCAGTAAAAGCTGCGCTTGTCAATGCGGAAAACGGACAAATCGTCGCTTCCGACTTTTTCCCGAAAAATGAGATGAAAATAACAGCTGCCAAGGCCGGTTGGGCCGAGCAGAGTCCCGATATGTGGTGGGAGAACCTCAAGCTCGCCACCGAGAGCGTGCTTTCAGCCGCAGGTGTGGCCGGCACTGACATTAAAGCTATCGGCATTTCCTATCAGATGCACGGCCTCGTACTGGTCGACAAGCACAAACAGGTCCTGCGTCCTTCAATTATATGGTGTGACAGCCGCGCCGTGCCTTACGGTGAGAAGGCTTTCGCAGCCATCGGACAGGAGAAGGCCCTCAGCCACCTGCTCAACTCTCCCGGCAACTTCACCGCCGCCAAGCTGGCGTGGGTCAAGGAGAATGAGCCCGAGATCTACGACCGTATCGACAAATTTATGCTGCCCGGCGACTATGTCGCACTGCGCCTCACCGGCGATGCCGTAACTACCATCGGCGGCCTTTCAGAAGGTATCTTCTGGGATTTCAAGGAGGGCAGGCTGTCGAAAGACGTGATGGACTTCTTCGGCTTCGACGAGAGTATGGTTCCCGAAATCAAGCCGTCTATGGGCATCCAGGGTTACGTGAGCGGAGCCGCAGCGAAGGAGCTCAACCTCGCAGCAGGAACTCCCGTCACCTACCGTGCCGGCGACCAGCCGAACAACGCGCTGTCGCTGAACGTGCTTGAGCCGGGCGAGATCGCCTCTACTGCCGGAACATCCGGAGTGGTATACGGCGTGCTCGGCAACATCAACTACGACCCGCTGTCAAGGGTCAACACCTTCGCCCACGTCAACCACACCGCCCACAAGAACCGCCTCGGCGTGCTGCTCTGCATCAACGGCACAGGCATCCTCAATTCCTGGGTCAAGCACAACATCGTGGCCGACGGCAAGACCTACAACGATATGAACGACCTCGCAGCCCAGTCGCCCATCGGCTCACGCGGAGTGTCCATCATACCTTTCGGCAACGGTGCGGAGCGCATCCTGCAGAACAACAACCGCGGCTGCTCTATCCACGGCGTGCATTTCAACATCAACAAGCAGTGCGACCTGATCCGTGCGGCCCAGGAAGGCATCGTCTTCTCGTTCCAGTACGGTATGGAGATTATGCGCGGTATGGGTATGGAGATCAGCGTCATCCGTGCCGGCAGGGCCAATATGTTCCTCAGCCCCATCTTCCGCCAGACCCTGGCCGGAGTCAGCGGTGCGGTCATCGAGCTCTACGACACTGACGGAGCCGCAGGAGCCGCCAAGGGAGCCGGCATCGGCGCAGGCATCTACAAAGACAGCAAGGAAGCTTTCGCATCCCTCAAGAAGCTGGATGTCATCGAGCCGTCACAGGCGCTGCGCGACCAGTATCAGCAGGCTTACGCAACTTGGAAACAATATATCTAACATCAATACTTACTTAACATTTATTTAACTAATTATGGCACAAAAAGAATTCTTCCCTGGAATCGGGAAAATCAAGTTTGAAGGTGTAAACAGCAAGAACCCCCTGTCTTTCCGTTACTATGACCCTGAGAAGGTTGTCAATGGCAAAAAGATGAAAGACTGGTTCAAGTTCGCCATGGCTTGGTGGCACACTCTCTGCGCAGAGGGCGGCGACCAGTTCGGCGGCGGTACCAAGAGTTTCCCCTGGAATGTAGCCAAGGATCCTATCCAGGCTGCCAAAGACAAAGCAGACGCCGGCTTCGAATTTATGCAGAAAATCGGAATCGGATACTATTGCTTCCACGATATCGACCTCGTAGCCGAGGCTGACACTGTAGAGCAGTATGAGAAGAATTACAAGGAAATCATCGCTTACCTGAAGCAGAAACAGGAAGAAACCGGCATCAAACTGTTGTGGTCTACAGCTAACGTATTCGGCAACAAACGTTATATGAACGGTGCAGCAACCAACCCTGATTTCGACGTAGTAGCCCGCGCTGCCGTCCAGATCAAGAACTCTATCGACGCTGCCATCGCTCTCGGCGCTACCTGCTATGTATTCTGGGGCGGCCGTGAGGGTTATATGTCACTCCTCAACACCGATATGAAACGTGAGAAAGAGCACCTCGCTATGATGCTTACTCTCGCCCGCGACTATGGCCGCGCCAACGGTTTCAAAGGCACCTTCCTCATCGAGCCGAAACCTATGGAGCCGACCAAACATCAGTATGACGTCGACACCGAGACTGTAATCGGCTTCCTGAAAGCCCACAATCTCGACAAGGACTTCAAAGTTAACATCGAGGTTAACCACGCTACTCTCGCAGGTCACACCTTCGAGCACGAGCTCGCTTGCGCAGTTGACGCAGGTATGCTCGGCAGCATCGACGCCAACCGCGGTGACTACCAGAACGGCTGGGATACCGACCAGTTCCCTATCGACCACTGCGAGCTGACCCAGGCTATGATCCAGATCATCCGCAACGGCGGTTTCAAGGACGGCGGCACCAACTTCGACGCCAAGACCCGTCGTAACTCTACTGACCTGGAAGATATCTTCATCGCACATATCGCTGCTATGGACGCTATGGCACACGCTCTCGAAAGTGCTGCAGCAATCCTCAACGAAAGCCCTATCCCTGCAATGATCAAAGAGCGTTACAGCTCATTCGACAAAGGCATCGGCAAAGACTTCGAGGACGGCAAGCTCACTCTCGAGCAGGTTGTGGCATACGGCAAGAAAGTCGGCGAGCCCAAGCAGACAAGCG
>JAGCZI010000151.1 GCA_017960085.1 Bacteroidales bacterium | reverse complement strand
TGTCGTGTCGCAGCAGCATAAGTCCGTGCACTTCATAACCTCCCTCGTCAAGAGCCTTGAACCAGTCTGCAATTGCTTCCGAGCTGATACCTTCAGCCTCAGGAGTACTGCGCTGAAGGCCGTCGTCATATACCTGTGCGGCAAGGCCGATCGAGACACAGACAGCCGCCAATATGAGAATCGTCTTTTTCATACTTTCCTTTATTTCTGAAGATTGAAAATAGTGAAAGCATAGCAAAAAACAAAAAGCACCGGCAATCTTGACTTGAAAAAACAACCTTGCAATGATTTGGAATAGCTGTATGCATCGTTTATTTTTGTAGAAAACGATGAGGTATGTCTGAAATAGAGAAAATACAGTTGTTCCAAGACCGGCAAGTCAGAACTGCCTGGGACGAAGAGGAGGAAAAGTGGTACTTTTCTGTAGTGGACGTTGTCGGTGCCCTTACTGAGCAGCCAACACCAAAAAGAGCTAGCACATACTGGGCGGTATTGAAAAGCAGGTTGAAGAAAGAAGGTGCCGAAGAACTGCTTACAACATGTAAGCAGTTGAAATTGATAGCGACGGACGGGAAACCAAGGCCAACAGATGTGGCTGATTTCCAGACTCTCTTCCGCATCATACAATCTGTCCCTTCTACCAAGGCAGAGCCCATAAAGCAGTGGATGGCTAAGGTGGCGAGTGAGAGGATAGACGAAATCCAGGATCCGGAAAAGGCTATCGACCGAGGATATGAGTATTATCGTCGTTTAGGGTATTCTGAGGCCTGGATTAACGAACGAATGAAAGGTAAGGACGTCCGCAAAACTCTTACAGATGAATGGCAGCGAACAGGAGTCTCTGGCCAACAATATGCCACGTTGACAGATATTATCACGCAAGAATGGTCAGGAATGACTACGCGCCAGTATAAGGGTTTCAAGGGGCTAAAAAAAGAAAATCTACGTGATCACATGACAAGAACGGAAAGTGCTTTGAACACACTCGCGGAAGTGGCTGCTACTGAATTATCACAGAAAGTTGACCCAAAAGGTTTTACGGAGCAGAAAGCTGTAGCGAAACGTGGGGGCAAAGTGGCCGCTACAGCCCGTCGTGAACTCGAAAAGCAACTTGGCCAGAGTGTAGTTACAAGGCAGAATGCAAAGTCTCTTTATAGTCTTGATACTTCTGATACTCCGACTGAAATAGAGAATCAATAAACTCGACTTCTATTACTAAAAACAAAAAGCACCGGCATTTCTGCTGGTGCTTTTCGCGCTCCTCTTCGGGGACTTGAACCCAGGACCCCCTGATTAACAGTCAGGTGCTCTAACCAACTGAGCTAAAGAGGAATTTTCCCTTTCGGGATTGCAAAGGTAGTGATTTTTATCGTTAGACCAAATTTTATTTGATAATTCTTATCGCAAATGTGAAATCATACGGGCCGAAAGGCACTCTGTAAGGCTCCAGAGGAAGGGTTCCCCAAGAGGTTATGCCACCTACACCCATCTGTTTGAGGTCTACGTTCACGTATGTGTCAGCGCGGGGCACAAGCTCGCCGGCGTGCCACTTATAGTCTTTCTCCGTGACGTCAAGGTCGCTCATCCGATAGTTGATGGCTGAGGCGCTGAAGAGCGCAGGTGCAGTGAGCTCCAGTCCGAAGCCGGTGTTGTCCACAACCTTCCAGCTGCGCAGGCCGGTGCGGGTGCCGCTCTCTCCGGGTCTCACGTAATTATAGCTGAACATATCCTCAACCTTCGCCTTGTATTCACCTACCAGAGCGCCAGAAGAGCGGTCATTGTAGTTCTCCCAAGGGCCGAGGCCGTAGTAGTCTACATTGGCGAAGCGGTGAGGCATAGCGAACTTCATTCCGAAGCGGAACATATCTGACTGGGCAGCTCCCTCTGCGGGAGTCATCTTCTCGTTGACGATGATTTCGCCGTCGGCATTGACTATGTATTTCAGTTCGATTGCAGCAACTGCCGGCGCCTGCCTCTGCTGAGACTCGGCAAGTTTCAAAGTGGCGGTGATGACTGCACATCCACCCTCCTGAGAGGTCTCTACCTTCTCAAGCTGGATTGTCGGATTCTTCCAGAAGGCGTACCTGAGCTGCAGGTTAGCTCCCTTGTCGTTGTCGGTTGCCGGGCGGTAGAAGTTCGGCTCCAGCGGGTCGGTGATCAAATCGACACCTTTGTATGTAAGTCTCTCCAGATAGCCGGTCTTCTTGCTGAATTCGGCCTTGAAGAAAGGAGTCGAAGCATAATAGTAATTGAAATCTTCCCCAAGGGTTACAGCTTCTGCCTTGGGAGCTTCGGTCTGTGCGGCAAATGCGGCAGCTGCGTCAAATTCCTTGACAGCCATTTGGTCGTAAGCCACTACAGCACCGGCTTCAAGCAGGCCGTCAGCCTCTTTCAGGCGGAATTCGACATCAAGCAGGATTTCTTTGGCGCCTGCGACCTTGGCAAGAGCATTAGCATAAGGCAAAGTCACCTTGACGTTTGTCTGGGGAGCTGCTTTGAGGTCACTTACGACTCCTTCTGCAACCTCTTTGTTATCAGCGGAGAGTTTCCATACAAGACGATATCTTGACAGGTCTGTGAAGAAGTTTTCGTTATAGATGTTGATGAGACCTTTTGAAAGATCTACCGGAGTAGTGAGGATATTGCGGTACTGATAGCGGATTTCGTAGGCAGGCTCGGCGAAGTCGCGGTTACCGGTTACAAAACCGTTGCTGTTGAAGTTGCGGTCGCTGTTCGGGTCGTAGTTGTTGTAGCTGCCCGCCATAGTGTATATCATATTGCCGTTGTCGTCATACTTGGCGAAAGACTGGTTGACGAAGTCCCAGATGAAACCGCCCTGATAGTTCGGATACTTGCGGACCAGGTCCCAATACTCCTTGAAGTTTCCGACTGAGTTGCCCATCGCGTGAGCGTACTCGCACTGGATGAGGGGAAGCCTGTGACCGCCCTGAAGATATTTCTCGCAGTCCTCAGGTGACATATACATAGGGCAGAAAATGTCGCTGCGTACAGTATTGTCGGGATTGGCGAAGTCGAGGGCACGCTCGTAATGAACGGGGCGGGAAGGATCGTATGCCTTGATCCAGTCATAGCAGGCCTGGAAGTTGTCGCCGTCACCGGCTTCGTTACCCATACTCCATATTATAATCGAAGGATGGTTGAAGTCACGTCTTACCATACGGCTGTCACGCTCGAGATGGGCTGTCTTGAAAATCGGATTCTTCGCCAGGGTCCTCGGGCCGTAGCCTATACCGTGGGATTCAATGTTGCCTTCGTCCACTACATATATTCCATATTTGTCGCACAGGTCGTACCACCTCGGGTCGTTGGGATAGTGGCTGGTGCGGACAGCGTTAATATTGAGTTCTTTGAAAATCCGGATGTCGCGCAGCATCTCTTCCTCGCTGATGACATAGCCGCCGGTGGCACTCAGTTCGTGGCGGTCGGTTCCTTTGATGAGGACCGGCTTGCCGTTGACCAGCAGCTGGGCGTTGCGGATAGTGACTTCCCTGAAGCCTACATTGACAAAACTAACTTCCTTTGAGCCGTTGTCGCCGGCAGTCGTCACTTTCAGTTTGTACAGATACGGGGTTTCGGCACTCCAGAGATTGACTTTGCCGGCCTTGACGCTTGCGGTGAAGACGCTCTCTCCGTCGAGGGCAGCAGTGGCCCTGAAGTCTGTTTTGTCCTTGCCGGAGAATCCTTCAATCTTCGCAGCACCTTCGGCAACTTTCTTTCCTGTAGCATCCAGAAGCTCAAAAGCGATGCTTTTCACACCCTTGGTGGCAGCGCCACGGATGTTCAGGCTGCCGTTCGTATAATTATTCGTCAGAACAGGGGTAACCTCGATGGTGCGTACCCTTGCTTCAGGCCTCTTGTAGATGTAACACTCTCTTGCCACACCCGTCAGTCTCCAGAAATCCTGGTCCTCCAGGTACGTTCCGTCGCACCAGCGCAGCACCTGGAATGCGAAGAGATTGTCTCCTGCCTTAAGGAAGTCGGTGATGTCAAATTCAGCCTCTACCTTGCTGTCCTCGCTGTAGCCTACGAACTTGCCGTTGATGTAAAGCGTGATGCAGGATGTAACCGAGCCAAAGTGGGCGAAGACTCTCTGCCCGCTCTCGAGCCAGCCTGCAGGTATGTTGATTTCTTTCCTGTAGGAACCGGTATGGTTATGCTCCGTAGGGATCTCGGGAGGATTGGTCCTGAAGAAACTCCTCCAGGCGTAGCCAGTGTTCGTGTATACCGGATCGCCGAATCCATTCAGTTCCCAGATTCCGGGAACGGGCATTGAAGCCCAACCCTTGTCATTGAAGTCAGTCTTGTAGAAATCAACGGGCCTCTGGTCGAAGTTTTCCACGAAATCGAATTTCCACATACCTTCGAGAGATATTGTCTGAAGGTTGTCGAACTGCATCGTGGCTCCGATGGGGGCACGGTTGATATGGTTGACTTCAGTATCAAAAAAAGGTGTGTTCTGGCCGTAGCACAGCACACAGAAGGTCAGAAATATGGCTACCAGAGAAAAGAATCGTTTCATAAAAAGTTTTGTTTATTGTCAAGAATAACAAATTTAATAAAAATTGTATTACATTTGCACTCCAACCCTGAGCCCGGATGGCGGAATTGGTAGACGCGCTAGTTTCAGGGACTAGTGGACGAATAGTCTGTGCAGGTTCGAGCCCTGTTCCGGGCACAAAAAAACAGCTGA
>JAGCZI010000150.1 GCA_017960085.1 Bacteroidales bacterium | reverse complement strand
GCAGAAGCGGTAGGAATTACGACGGTTCAGAGTGGAAAATCGAGCCCACTACTTCGAATGGCTTTGATCTCTATGCCTGCGCCAAGACCGGATTTGATTTCAACATCGCTGATTTTACCCATCTGCAACTCGCTGCCCTCTGGATTTTCCCTCTTGGCCTCGGCGTCTCAGCCGGTTTCACATTCTAGGTGCCGAACAATTTTTCCTTATCCGTGCGACTATGCCTGAGTAGTCAGATTACTGCGACCAAGTGCTCCCGCCGTCCGTATTTCAGGGACGATAGGAGCAAAAAAGGGGGTAAAATGCTCCCGCCGTCCCCAAAACACGGACGGCGGGAGCACTGCCAGCGCAGACTCGCGTTGCAGGTTCAAGTCCTGACGTAATTCAAATTTCTTCGCTTCTGTCGTGACGTATTCAGGACTTTTCGGGGTTATATAACTATAGACGTATGTCCGCAGGTGGAGGAGGAACAGTCCCTGGCGATGAACAAGCTCGACTCTCTCATAGATGGATGCCGCAGGCGCGACCCAAGGGCGCAGAGGGAGCTCTACGACAAGCTGGCTCCGGGGATGCTGGCCGTCTGTCAGAGGTATATGAAGGACCATGAGGCGGCGAAGGACGTCATGCAGGACGGCTTCGTGACGCTCTTCGAGAAGCTTTCGTCTTTCAGGGGAGAGGGCTCTTTCGAGGGCTGGGCGCGCAGGATCTTCGCCAACACTGCCCTGATGCAGCTCCGCCGCAGCGATGCCTTGAAGTTCTCCGACAATATCGAGGATTCGCAGGTGATGCAGATGACGCAGAGCACGACGCTGGAGAAGATTGGTGCGGACGAGATATTCAAACTGATCGATACGATGCCTGACGGCTTCCGGACGGTTTTCAACCTTTATGTGATTGAGGGCTATACCCACGCAGAGATAGCCCAGATGCTTTCGATTACCGAAGGAGGCTCCCGCTCGCAGCTCAGCCACGCCCGCTCCTGGCTTCAGAACAAGATAGCGGCTAGCGACAAATAATTTCCCAGAGAACTATGCCCACGGAGACCGAGACGTTGAGGGAGTGTTTCGTGCCGTATTGGGGGATTTCCAGGCACAGGTCGCTTGCGGAGACGACATCCTGCGCAACGCCGTGCACCTCGTTGCCGAAGATGAGGGCGTATTTGCGGCCTTCCTCGCGGCGGAAGTTTTCAAGGGAAGTCGAGTCTTCGGCCTGCTCCACACTCGCGATCACATAGCCTTCGCCGCGCAGCCGCTTCACCACATCCATAGTGTTTTCGCAGTATTCCCAGTCCATACTGAACTCCGCGCCCAGGGCAGCCTTGTGGATCTGGGCGGACGGGGGCACCGCACAGATGCCGCAAAGGTAGATCTTGCTGACGCGGAAGGCGTCGCAGCTGCGGAAAGCCGAGCCGATATTGTGCTGGCTGCGGACATTGTCGAGGATTACGACCACATCTTCTTTCGGGGCTGTCTTGAACTCTTCCACGGAAATTCTTCCGAGTTCATCGTTGACCAGTTTGCGAAACATAAGTTATGAACATTTGTCTGCAAAGATAAAACAATTGTTATCTTTGCGTATTGTAATAACCCCATCCCATGAAACAAGACGTACAAATTCTGGATTTGATAAGAAAAGAGGAAGAACGCCAGATCGACGGCATCGAACTCATCGCTTCTGAAAATTTCGTAAGCAAGCAAGTCCTTGAGGCCCTTGGCTCAGTGCTGACCAACAAATATGCTGAAGGCTATCCCAATGCCCGCTACTATGGCGGCTGCGAAGTCGTAGACCAGGTAGAGCAGATCGCCATCGACCGTCTGTGCAAGCTTTTCGATGCAGAATACGCCAACGTCCAGCCTCACTCAGGCGCCCAGGCCAATATGGCCGTAATGATGACCTGCCTGAAACCCGGCGACACCTTTATGGGACTGGATCTTGCCCACGGCGGCCACCTGACCCACGGCTCTCCGGTGAATATGTCCGGAATCCTCTATAACGCAGTGGCCTACAAGCTCAATGAAGAAACAGGATACATCGACTATGATGATATGGAGAAAAAGGCTCTGGAGTATAAGCCGAAGCTCATCATCGGAGGTGCGTCAGCATATTCCCGCGAATGGGACTGGGAGCGTATGAGAGCCATAGCCGACAAGATCGGCGCCATCCTCTGGGTGGATATGGCCCATCCCGCAGGCCTCATTGCCGCAGGCCTGCTGAAGAACCCTGTGAAATACGCCCATATCGTTTCATCTACCACCCACAAGACCCTCCGTGGTCCCCGTGGCGGCGTGATCCTTATCGGCAAAGACTTCGACAATCCCTGGGGCGTAAAGACTCCCAAAGGTGAGATTAAGAAGATGTCTGCAATGATCAACTCCTGCGTCTTCCCCGGCGTCCAGGGAGGTCCGCTCGAGCACTGCATCGCCGCCAAGGCCGTTTCGTTCTACGAGGCCCTGCAGCCCGAGTTCAAGGTCTACCAGCAGCAGGTAGCTTCGAATGCCAAAGCAATGGCTGCAGCATTCATCGACAAAGGCTATAAAGTCGTGTCAGGCGGCACCGACAACCACCTGATGCTCATCGACCTGCGCACCAAATTCCCCGAGCTGACCGGTAAGGTGGCCGAGAAAACCCTAGTGCGCGCCGGCATAACCGTCAACAAGAATATGGTGCCCTTCGACAGCCGTTCCCCTGTCCAGACTTCAGGTAT
>JAGCZI010000149.1 GCA_017960085.1 Bacteroidales bacterium | reverse complement strand
GCCTACGGTGCCGTTTGCGCCTGGATTTGGAAGACAGCTGCCGGCATTGCTACCGACACTGAAGAGCCCGGCTTCAGGCACATAATTATGAAACCCGTGCCGGACAAGAGGCTCGGGTCCCTCGACGCAGAATATGATTCGGAGTCAGGCACCATCAAGAGTTCCTGGAAATACGAGGGCGACCAGTGGATCTGGACTTTCACAATTCCCAGAAGAGCAAGAGCTACTGTCACCCTCCCCGGCGAAACCCAGTCCAAGGAATACCAGCCAGGAACATATACAGTAAAACAAGTGATAATGTAACCCTATATGTTTAAATACAAGCGAACCCTCCTCATTTTTGACGGTCTGAAGAAGACTGAAACTGTCAAAGCGGTCAAGAGCATCGTATATACTTCTCCAGACCCCGATGCTGACAATACCCTCGACGACCCGGAAGCAATAACACCCCGCACTAGGATGTTCTTTGGCGAAGGAACGGCCGTCAAAGCCACAGTCGACCCGATGAGCTTCAATATTTTCGTATTCGAACGTTAATACAATAATAAACTATGAGAAAACTTCCCTTCTGCGCCCTGACAGCTGCTCTGGCTGTACTCTGCGCAATTCCAAGTTTCGGGCAGCGTCCGCTGGTGAGCACTTCCTACACACCGGATCCCGCACCCTTCGTCTATGGTGACAAAGTCTATATGGCCACCGGCCACGATGAAGACGACGCCACTTATTTCAAAATGAATGACTGGCAGCTGTTCAGCACCGAGGATATGGTCAACTGGACCTACCTCGGCACCCCCATCTCGACCGCCACGTTCGCGTGGTGCGAAAAGGGTGACAACGCCTGGGCTTCACAGATCGTCGAGCGGAACGGCAAATGGTACTGGTATGTGTGTGTGATCGAGGACGGCACCCGTGCAAACGCTCTGGCAGTGGCTGTGGCCGATGATCCTCAGGGTCCCTGGAAGGACGCTATCGGCGGCCCTCTGGCCACCGGCTGGTCTTTCATCGACCCCACCGTCTTCATCGACGATGACGGCAAGGCATATCTGTTCTGGGGCAACAAAGGCTGCTGGTACGGCCGTCTCAACGACGATATGATATCCTTCGCCGACGGCTGGAAGGAAGTCCCCGGCTTCCACGACCCGAAGTGCTTCGGTCCCGAATCTATGAAGATGGACTGGAGCATAAACAAAGAAGTGATGATGGTAGGTTACGAAGAAGGCCCGTGGGTCAACAAGCGTAACGGCATTTATTATATGTCATATCCTGCAGGCGGAGTGCCCGAGCATATGGCTTACTCCACTGCGCCTACCATCGACGGCCCGTGGACCTACCGCGGACGCATAATGGATGAATCCATCAACAGCTTCACCATCCACGGCGGAAATGTGACCTTCAAGGGCAACGACTATATGTTCTATCACGCCGGAACTCTCCCCAACGGCGGCGGATTCCACCGTTCAGCCTGCGTCGAGCAGTTCAAGTTCAATCCGGACGGCAGCATCCCCTTCATTCCCTTCACTAAGGAAGGTCCCGCCCCTGTAGCTACGCTGGACCCTTACAAGAGGGTGGAGGCTGAGACTATGGCAGGCTCCCACGGCGTCAAGACCGACCGTCGTGCCGGTTTCAACCACTATGTGACGTCAATCGACAACGGTGACTGGATATTTGTCCGCAACGTCGATTTTGGCAACGAAGGCGCTAAGCAGGTGACCGTTGAGGTCGCCAACTTCAAGAGCCGCGGCCAGATTGAGTTCCACCTCGACAACATAAGCAACCAGCCTATAGCCAGACTCAGCGTCGGAGGCGAGAATGCCGTGTTCAACGCGGACATAAGGCGCAAAGTTACAGGTGTCCACGACCTCTACATCCTCTTCCGCGGAGGTGACACCCAGCTCTTCGACCTCGACTGGTGGAAGTTCAACTCAAAAGTCAACAAGCCGATAATCCAGACCAAATACACTGCCGACCCCGCGCCTATGGTATATGACGGCAAGGTATTCCTCTATACAACTCACGACGAGGACTGGGGAGCCAACTTCGAGATGTACGACTGGCTGCTCTATACTTCAGAAGATATGGTGAACTGGACCGACCACGGCGCAGTGGCTTCGACCAAAGATTTCAAGTGGCGCTCACGCGACAACGGCGGCTGGGCCCTCCAGGTTGTCGAGCGTAACGGCAAGTTCTATATGTACTGCCCGCTCCACGGGCACGGCATCGGCGTGCTTGTGGCTGACAGCCCTTACGGCCCGTTCCGCGATCCGCTCGGAGAGCCGCTGGTATGGCAGAAGGAGCACTGGGAGGACATCGACCCTACAGTGTGGATCGATGATGACGGACAGGCATATATGTACTGGGGCAACCCCAATGTATACTGGGCGAAACTCAACGAGGATATGATCTCCCTCGCAGGCCCCATCCACAAACTGGACTACAAGATCCAGGACTATCAGGAAGGCCCGTGGTTCTACAAACGCAACGGTCATTATTATCTCGCCTTCGCATCGACCTGCTGCCCTGAGGGCATCGGCTACGCGATGAGCAACGGACCTGAAGGTCCTTGGGAGTATAAGGGACACATTATGAACCACACCCAGCGCACCCGCGGCAACCACCCGGGCATCATCGACTACAAAGGCAAATCATACGTCTTCGGCCTGAACTACGACCTGATGCACCTCGACACTTACCAGCATCACGAGAGGCGCTCGGTATCTGCAGCCGAGATGCATTACAATCCTGACGGAACCATCCAGGAAGTGCCTTACTTCTTCGATGCCGACCTTGAACAGATACAGCCCTTCAAACTTGACGGCCGCATCGAGGCTGAGACTATGGCCTGGGGCTATGGTCTCAAGACCAGCAAGGTTGCAGGACGCGGCATCATAGTAGACCACATCGATAACGGAGAATACCTCCAGATCAAGGGTGCAGACTTCGGGCGCGGCCGCAAGCAGTTCAGCGCAACCGTCTTCTGCTACGACACTCCCGCTACCGTCGAAATCCACCTCGACAGTGTAAACGGACCGCTCGAGGGTACTCTCCAGATAACTCCCGGCAAGGCTTGGAAGACTGTTTCTTGCAACCTCAAAGGCACTGCCGGTGTACACGACATATTCTTCGTATTCAAAGGCGATAAAGGCCACGACCTCTTCGAATGGGATTGGTGGCAGATGAAATAGTACCAACATTATGAACAAGAAAATCATCATCACTTTTGCCGCCCTCTGCCTGGCATTCAGCGGCATGGCTCAGGAAAGAGTCCAGATCTCAGTGAAGACCGACAAGCCTTCGGGCTATGTCGACCCTATGCTCTACGGCCAGCTCTTCGAGCACATCTATTTTTCTGCAAACAACGGCGTATGGCAGGAGCTGCTCTTCGAGCGCTCTTTCGAGAATGAGCATTACCCCGGCATACCGCCCCGTGACGGCTACTTCGACGGCTGGTTTATGGATGACGACGACGTGCTCCATTCTCCTACCAGATATGAGCAGCCCATCCATATCACCGGTGTAGACTCTGATGACTATGAAATCACTATGGATGTCAACTGGCGTTCCTACAGGCTTGCAAGGCGTGCGTGGAGTGGCGGCTTGCTGGATATCCGCGTTGCCTTCAAGGACCAGAAAGACGGCGAGCCTTATTTCGTGCGTATCCACGACCCCAAATATGAAGTGAGGGCCCTCAACCTGTCCCAGACCGAAAGTCAGATCCAGGCAGCGGCTATGAACCGCGCCCGTGCTGCCGTCCAGCAGCAGACCGTAGTCCCGGACTTCAGCATCAGCAAAATGGTGGAGAGCGAGACTGAGTTCCGCGGTATGAAACGTACCGTCAAGACTCTCCAGCCGATTGTTTCTAAGACAGCCACTGCCGCCCAGATCAATGAGAACCGCGACTGGCACAAGCTGCGCATCAGTTGCAAAGGCAACAGCGCCACTGTCTACTGGGACGGCAAGAAAGTGCTCTCGTCGTCGAAACTCGACCGTGCCGGCAGCAACGACATAACATTCTGGGTCAACTATACCGAAGCCTTGTTCCGCAATATCAAGGTGACCTCCGCCAATGGCAAGACTGTCTTCTTCGAAGGTACTCCCGAGGACGTAAAGGTTCCGGCCGTGGCTCCCCAGTGGAACACTTTCGGCCAGGGTGAGTTCGAGCTGGTGAAAGGCGACGCTGTGAATATGGACTTCTCGCAGAAGATTACCACTTCAACCAGTGCCGGTATTTCTCAAGGCCCCCAGAATATCATCAAGGGTGAAAGATATCTGGGATATATCCACGCGAAGGGTGACGGAATCCTGTCGGTTCAGCTTCGCCAGGGCGACAACGCTGTGTCGACCATGGTCCTTGGCAAACCCGGCCCGAAGTGGAAGAAATATGAATTCGAGCTCGACGGCACTTTCGACGGCGACGCTGATTTCGCAATCTGCGTTGAGAACGGCTGCGTGCAGGTCGACGAGGCCAGCCTGACTACCAAGACCGGTAAGGATCTGGGCGGCTTCAGGCCCGACATCTTCAAGGCTGTGGATGAACTCGGTCCGACCTGTCTCCGCTGGCCGGGCGGCGGCTATGTCGCCCAGTACGACTGGCGCTGGGGCATCGGCCCGCAGACCCAGAGACAGCGCTGGGCCCACTGGATGTGGATGGACTACGACCAGAACAATTTCGGTACTGACGAATTCATCCGCTTCTGCCGTGAGATCGGCACTGAGCCGGTGATTGTAGTGACTGTAGGTTTCGACCGTCCTGAGGAAGAGCTTGAGGGAATCTTCCAGAACGCCATCAACTGGGTGCGCTACTGCAATGCCCCGGCTACTGACGCCTGGGGAGCCAAGCGTGCTGCAAACGGCCATCCCGAGCCCTACAACGTGAAGTATTGGGAGATCGACAACGAGATGTGGGAGATGGGAATCGAGAAATATGAAGCAGCCGTACGCAAGTTCTCGACAGCTATGCGCGAGATCGATCCTACCATCAAGATAATCGCCTGCGGCGGCTTCCAGGAGGACGAGCAGTTCATTGAGCGCTCTGCCAATTACTTCGACTACCTGAGCCTGCACCATTACGAGCAGCAGAACGGCTACGCCACCGGTCCCCAGAATCTGGCCCGCCAGTATGACCGCTATGCCGATATGATAGCCAAGAGCCCGAATCCGAATGTCAAGCTGTTCATCTCCGAGTGGAACCTTAACAGCCAGGACTGGCGCACAGGCCTCTTCGCCGGCGGCTTCCTGAATGTATGCGAGGCTCGTGACGTCGTAGCGATGGGCGCTGCAGCCCTGTTCATCCGCCGCACGGACGCTCCGGACTGGAACAACGCCTTCATCAACTTCAACTACAAGGACCTCTACGTGGCTCCGAACTACCAGGTGACCAAGCTGTGGCACGACCACTTCTCGACCCGCCTGCTCTCATTCGAGGGTGAGACTGCAGACCTGAATGTCGTAACCACGATGTCAGAGAACGGCCACGATGTCATAATCAAGGTCGTCAATCCTACCGACAAGCCCTACAAGTTCAGTTTCAAAGGCAAGTTCGACGCTTCCGTGGATGCTGTCTATGACTACTTCGCTCCAGGCGACCTTATGGTAGGCAACACTCTTGAAAAGAAGGATGCCGTAGCCCAGAGACAGCAGACTTTCAAAGTTTCTGCTTCTGAAGGCGCCCTCGACATCGCTCCCTATTCAGCCGGTGTAATTACCGTAGCCCGCGGAAGGTAGCGCTGTTGTTTACACAAAAAAAGAACTCTGCAATCGCTTGCAGAGTTCTTTTTTTAATGAGACCTTCTGTTATTTGAAGAGCATAGGAGCCATCTCGTACAGACACCTTCTCCAAGTCTGGAACTCGTGGGCAGTGCCTTCTGAAACGTAACCCTTGGCATTGTAGCCGGCAGCCTGGAGAGCTGCTGCTGCGTTCCTGATGTTGTCAGGACCCTCTTTGCTGCCGCAACCCAGGAAGATACCCTTGATATCCTTGATGCCGGCGAGCTCTTCAGGAGTGTAGGTACCGCCGCTGAGCAGACCGTAGTAACCGAATACTTCGGGACGTGCGAGGGTGATGCTGTGGGTTTCCATACCACCCATAGACAGACCGGCCATAGCGCGGTGAGCCTTGTCAGCTTTTGTGCGGAAGTGTGAGTCGATGTAAGGGATGAGCTCGTCTACGAGGACAGTCTCAAAGCCGTTGTTGAGCATCATACCCATACCGCCGCCACGCTGGCCTCCTGCGGGAGCAGCAGGAGCTGCAACTGCGGGACGGGTCGGAGCAACTGCTGCGGGAGCACCTGTTGCAGTAGAGATGGGAGCCTGAGGACCGGCAGCCGGACCGGCGGCACCGGGACGGAAGCCTTCATTGGTCATACCGTAGGTCATCACGACGATGAACGGCTGGATCTTGCCGTCAGCGATAAGGTTGTCCATAATGAGGTTTGCGTGGCCCTGATTAGACCAGGCGTACTCGTTCTCGCCCCAACCGTGCTGGAGATAGAGGACAGGGTATTTGGTCTTCTTGCTTGCATCATAGGTCGGAGGAGTGTAGACGAATGCACGGCGGAGCTGGTTGGTGCTCTTAGACCAGAAGAGGATTTCCTGTACGTTTCCGTGGGGAACATTCCTCTCGGCATAGAAGGCCTGGTCGTGTGCGGGAACCTCGACACCGCTCTCCCAGCGGGTAGAGCCGTAGTAGTTGTTGGTGCCGGGATCGTTGACGGTACCGCCGTCGATTGTCAGGTGATAGTAGTGGAAACCTTCGTCAGCGGGAGTCTTGCTGGTTCCGGTCCAGAATCCGTCAGCGTCTTTGTGAAGGACGGTGCTGCCGGCGATTACAGAGGTAGCCTTCGGAGCGTCGATGCGGTAGCGGATGTAGCGCTGAGAGTTGACCATCGGATAGAGCTGTCCGGGCTGGTTCTTGGTTGAAGGAACGAAGTCTTCCTTGATGACGATATTGTCCTGTGCAGGGTCGAAGTTCTTGACGGCATTGTACATAGCCATCTTGGGCTGATAATTGGCGTCGAAGAGCAGGGGAGAGTTGTTGGCGCCGAGCCAAGAGTCGCGGTCTGAAAGGTTCCAGAAAGTAACGCAGTCAACCTTGTCAGCGTGTTTGCGGAGGATTCTGAAGAGGTTCTCATACTGGTCCTGCTGCAGGCTCTGCTCCCAGCTGGCAACCTGGCGTGCCTGGCCCTGATTGAAACGGAGGGCGCCGCCCTGGTCGGTGTTGACGCGGATGTCAAGCTCGGTTACGTGGATATGGTCCACGATTGCTGCATATTTCTCGACAGCTGCTTCCATCTCTTCAGCGCTCGGGCTGTAGATGTTGTAGTGGCCCTGCATACCGATGCCGTGTACGGGGACGCCGGCAGCTTTCATCCTGGTGATGAGGCCTGCGATACGCTCGCTCTTGCCGGGATCGCACTCGTTGTAGTCATTGTAGAAAAGAAGGGCATTGGGGTCTGCCTCGTGGGCATACTCGAATGCCTTGTATATGAATTCCTCACCTGCGATCTGCCACATAGGTGACTGGCGGAGCTCAGGCTGGCCGGGCCTTACGGGGCTGTCGGCTACTGCCTCATTGACAACGTCCCAAGCGTAAACCACGTCTTTGTAGCGGTTGACGACTGCCTGGATGTGATGTTTCATATTGGCATAGAACTCTTCCTTGGGAAGAAGGTTGCCTTTCTCGTCCTGATAGATCCAGCGGCCTACCTGTGAGTGCCACATAAGGCAGTGGCCACGGAGCTTGATGCCGTTCTGGCGGCAGAAATTGGCAATCTTGTCGGCGTTCTCCCAGTTGAACTCGCCTTTGTTGGGCTCGGTGGGCTGGGGTTTCATGTCGTTCTCAGCAGTGATGCTGTTGAACTCCCTTTTGATGAGAGCGATCTGGTCAGCGTCTGAAATGTTGCGCTGGTTGACAGCTACTCCGATCATGAAGTAGTTCTTGTAGGTGTCCTTCATACCGTTTGTGATAGGCTGAGGGGCCCTTTGACCGAACTGTGCCAATGCAGGAACACACATTGCAAGGGCGCAGACTGCAAATAAGAATTTTTTCATAAAAAAAAGGTTTTAGTTAAGTATTGGTTAATGGTTGGATCAGAATCTTACTGAGGTGGCCAGTCCTGAGTATTCGACGGTCTTGCTTGCCTTGCCCTTGCCGTCGATGTAGACAATCCGGAACTTGCGGAATGCAGGCACTCCGGTATAGCTGCCGTTACGTTTGCTGATGGTGAGGGTCCTGCCGCGCAGTTTGAAGTCGATGGTGCTGTACCGGCCTTTTTCGTAATTGTAGTTGTCTCCTTCATCTTCATAGAGGGTGAAGTCGGCGTCGGCTCCGCCGTATACGCGGATTTCGATGTCATTCCAGGGCTTCTCAGACGCATACTGGACATCAGGGCCGATGGGGATTATGCTTCCGGCCTTTACGTACAGGGGGCACCTGTCGATGGGGGCGTCAGCCGTGATCGTCTGACCGCCCTTGTAGAGCTTGTTGGTGCTCCAGTCGTACCAACTGGCTCCGGCGGGCAGATATACTTCGGTGGTTGCAGGTATGGTCCAGTTGACCTTCTCTTCGCTCCATTTGCGCTCCTCGGTCGAGGTGAACAGAGCGTGGGTCACGGGAGCCACGAGCAGTGAGCGGCCGAACATAAACTCATCGGGGATGTCCCATACATTCCTGTCGGCGGCGAAGTCCATAATGAGGGCCCGCATAAAGCTGTCGTGGTTGGATGTCACCTGCCAGGCGGTGCTGTATATGTAGGGGAGGAGTTTATACCTCATCCTGATGGCTTTCTCGATGGCGTCGTAGACGGGTTCGCCTTTCTTGCCGAACTCCCATATCTCGCGGCGTGAAGATTCGCCGTGGCTGCGCATCATCGGGTTGAAGAGTCCGAACTGCAGCCAGCGGACGTAAAGCTCCTGGAAGAGAGGGTTGGTAGAGCAGGTCTGGGTCTGCCCGGGCTTGTTGTAGCCGCTGGGAAAGAATCCTCCGATGTCGGAGTTGACCTGGGGGTTGCCTGTAAGGGTGTAGTTGAGGCAGAGCGGAATCTGGTTGCGGAAGTCGTTCCAGGTAGACTGGGTGTCTCCGGACCAGGTGTTGGCTCCGGTGCGCTGCTGTCCCATAAAGAAGGAGCGGGTGAGGATGAAGACCCTCTTGTGGTTGTCGCTCTCGGCACGCTGGTGGTCATAGACTCCCTCGACGCACATCAGCGGGTAGATGTTGCGCACACTGCGGAAGGAACCCATTGCGCTCATCTGGTCGAAGTCGCCCTCGCGGTAGGTGTGGTCAGGGTCGGTGCTGTCCATCCACCAGGCGTCGATGTCGAGGTCATAAAGACGTTTGAGGTTGTTCCAATAAATGTCGCGGGCCTCCGGACTGTAGGCATCATAGCATACGACTCCGGAAGGATAGTCCCTGCGCGGCGGCCAGATGTGTGAGATGCCGCTCATCGGCCAGGTTATGAAGTCGAACAGCAGGCCCTTCTCCTTGAGCTCGCGGTAAGGTTTGGTCTGCGGGCCGAAAGACTGCCATATCGATATGGACATGTGCGCTCCCATATCGTGGACTTCCTCGACCCATCCCTTGGGGTTCGGGAAGTCTTCGTTCAGGAACTCCATTGCGTTCCAGAGGTAGTTGTTGCCCCAGTACTGCCAGTCCTGTATGATGCCGTCGAGAGGCACGCCGGCGTTGCGGTAGCCTTTCACCACATCAGTCAGCTCCTTCGCGGTCTTGTAGCGCTCGCGGCTCTGGTGGAAGCCGTATGTCCACAAGGGCAGCATCGGCACTTCGCCGGTGAGCTTGCGCACGCCGGCAATCACGCCGTCTGCGTTGCCGCCGTAAATGAAATAGTAGTCTATCTCGTCGCCGACTTCTGAACTCAGTTTGACTGAAGTGCCGTCATCGGCGATCGTGGTGGGAGAGTAGTTGTCCCAGAAGATGCCGTAGCCTTTTATCGACTGGAAGAAGTTGGTGTAGTCTTCGGTGTTTGACTGTATCATCCGGCGGTTCTCGCCACGGAGGTTCATCTTGCCGTTCTGGAGCATTCCGAGACCGTAGATGGGCTCGTCCCTGTCCAGCTTGAACTCCTGGGATACAACCCAGAAACCCTTGTCGACGCCTTCTGTGATGGCTTCCACGGAAGAGGCGCCTTCGGTCAGAAGCTTGCGGCCCCTGGCGTCAGTGAAGGTGACGGTGCCGTCCTTTGCGACGCTGACTTTCACCTTGGGCTTGGCAGGAGTGCCCTGCGGCTGCATTATGACAGAAACGCTGTTGGTGCGCTGGAACTGGCCGGCAGACTTCTCGATGCGTACTATCTCGGGAGAATAGTAGGTGACTTTGACCTTTACGTCGGCTGCATACACGGATATCGCCGTGATGACTGCGACAAGGGAGAGGATGAGTTTTTTCATAGTAGTCAGATTGCTTTTCAAGCGAATAAAGTTACGCTTTTTATATGAGAAGAAAAAGTAAGGAGCAACTATTCGCTATATTTGTCGGGACAACAAACAGCTCCGATGAAAAAGATTATCATCCTCCTTTCCGCGCTGTTGCTGGCCGCCGGCTGCAGCAGCAACCAGATTGTAATGGTGGTCGGCACTTATACAGACAGCGGCAGCTACGGCCTTTACAGTTATCGTTTTGATGCAGGAAGCGGTGTGGCTTCGGTGATGGACAGCGTCGCCGCAGTCAATCCTTCCTTTGCCATCTACCGCGACAGGAAAGTCTACTCAGTCAATGAGATAAATGGCTCACAGGCGGCTGTCGAGACCTACATCTTTGACCGCAGACGCGGCTCTTTCAGCCTTGAAGGACATCTGCCTGCAGCCGGAGCGGACCCCTGCCATCTGTCCACGGACGGACACTATCTGCTTTCTTCGAATTATACCGGCGGCAATCTCGCAGTTTTTGCGATGGACGGCGAAGGCAGACTCGCGGCTTCGGAAGTGTATGCCGGCTCGGTAGGTGGTCCCGACCTCACACGGCAGGAGACAGCTCATATCCATTGTTCGGTTTTCAGTCCCGACGGGACATACGTATATGCCAGCGATTTCAGCGCCGACCGCATCCTGCGCTTCGATGTGGGCGCGGCGGGCATAGTGCCTTCGCTGGATGCCGAAGGGACCCGGATGTCATTCCCTCTGGATTCCGATTACGGCCCGAGACATCTTGTCTTCTCTCCCGACGGCCGTTACTTCTATGTAATCGGGGAACTGTCCGGCACTGTCACATCTTTCAGATATGACGATGGAAACCTTGTCCGCACAGGCGTAGTGGACGCCGACCCCTATGACGGCCGGGGCAGCGCGGATATACACATCTCTCCCGACGGTCGTTTCCTCTACGTCAGCAACCGCCTAGTGAATGACGGCATATCGGTGTTTGCGATAGATGCAGATGGAAGCCTGAGTTTCGTCGCATACCAGCTGACAGGCATCCATCCCCGCAATTTCAACATAACGCCTGACGGCCGCTATCTGCTGTGCGCCTGCAGGGATTCGGACATTATACAGGTGTTCGAACGCGACGCGGCCACCGGCCTGCTCACTGACACAGGCCGCAACATCAGCGTGCCCCACCCGGTCTGCATCGAGTGGGTGAGGTAGCCCCGGTTACTTCTTGTCTTTCTTGTCAGGCTCGTCGCCCCGGGATTTCTTGTAGAGGAAGCGGCGGATTTTCTGAGTGGCTGTCTTCTCGAACGGCTCCTTCATCGCGTTGACCTCGCTGATCTTGGAGTTCTTGCCGACTGCCCTGTTCACGAAGTCGAGGACGGCCTTCTTGCGGGCCTCAAGGTTCTCGAAGAATTTGTCTTCGTTCGCCTGGTTCCAGTCGAGGATGTTGTCGTTGAACTTCACGAGAGCCACCAGCTTGCCGTCACGCTCCATAACGAGAGACTCTTCGACGCCCTCGATGTCGTTGATGACGGTTTCTATCTCCTCAGGGTAGATATTCTCGCCTGAGGGGCCGAGGATAGTGTTGTTGAGACGGCCTTTTATGAACAGGTATCCGTCCTTGTCGATGATGCCGACGTCGTTGGTGTGGAACCAGCCCTGGTCGTCAAGCACCTGCATAGTCCTTTCGGGATCTTTGTAGTAGCCGAGCATCACATTGTCGCCGCGGCATACTATTTCGCCCTCTCCGGTCTTGGGGTCGACATTGTCCAGACGCACTTCGACACCCCAGGTGACAACTCCTGCAGCGCCGACTTTCTTGCGTTTTTTCTCAATGACGTTGGCTACCAGCGGGGCGGTCTCTGTCAGTCCGTATCCGACTGCATAGGGGAAGCCGCAGTCCTTGAGGAACTGTTCCACCGTAGGGTCGAGTTTCGAGCCGCCGATGCCGAAGAAGCGCAGCTTGCCGCCGAAGGTCTGTTTCAGCTTGCTGCCGATGAGCCAGTGAAGCAGGAACGGAAGGTTCTTGTCCATCCAGGTCAGCACGCGGCTGCCGTTGATGGTCGGCAGGATGCTGCCCTTGTATACCTTTTCAATCACCAGCGGGACGGAAAGGATGGTGGTGGGTTTCACCTTTTTCATCGCCGGCAGCAGGATGGAAGGAGTCGGAGGCTTGGGAAGGTAGTAGCAGCAGGCTCCTACGTAGAAACTGTACATAGTGCTTACGTTCATCTCGTAGGCGTGTGCGATGGGCAGGATCGAGAGGAACCTGTCATTCTTGTCGCTGGGCTGAGCCTTGTAAGATGCCCGCAGGTTGTGGCAGATGTTGCGGTGCGAGAGCATCACACCCTTAGCATTGCCTGTCGTGCCGGAGGTGTATATAATGCAGGCCAGGTCGTCGGGATTCGGGTCCTTCACCCATCCGTCGCACTGGAAGGCATCATCATCTTTCTTGATGAATTCGAGGGTCTCTATGTCGACCACCAGCGTCATCTTGTCGAAGCACTCCTGGCTGAGTTTGTGGCGCAGCCTCTGGGAGATGAAGATGACTTTGCTCTCGGAGTGGTTCAGGATGTTGGTGACTTCATTCTCCGAACTGTCGGGCAGGATGGGAATGGACACGCGTCCGAAAGCTGTAGTGGCGAAGAACGCCAGTGTCCAGTTGGGCATACTCTGCGACAGGATGGCGACCTTGTCGCCGGCGCTGATGCCGAAGCGTGACAGACGCTGCGAAAGCTGGTCGCACGCGTGGCGGAAACTGCCGTAGGTGTACGCCTGACTGCCGTCTACATACTGGTTGGCAGGACGGTCGATGTATTTGGTGGTAGAATATTCGTATACTCTGCGCAGAGTAGTATTGTTGTTCTCGCGGAACCGGTTTCTTTTCTTATATGGTGATTTCATACGGTTCGTGACATCAGGTTTTAGTGGACGCCAAAGGTAATTCTTTGAAGTCAAAAAAGAAAATCCACAACTCCGGTGAAGGCTATTTGTGGCTTATCCAGTCGGGATATGCGATGTTGTTGATGCGGGATGAAATAATGCCTGCCTGTCTGGTGACATAGCTGCCGGCAGACACAGGTGAGCGCTTGAGCGGGGCCGGAAGGCAGGCGGCAAGCAGGCAGGCCTGGCGGCGGGAGATCTCGGCGGCAGGCTTTTTCCAGTAGGCCTGGGCGGCAGCCTGGGCGCCATAGATGCCCTTGCCCATCTCGGCGACATTGAGATACACCTCGAGTATGCGCTCTTTCCCCCATATCCATTCTATCAGCACTGTGAAATAGGTCTCGAAGCCCTTGCGGATGAAGTCCCGGCGGTGGGTGCAGAACACGTTCTTGGCAGTCTGCTGGGATATAGAGCTGCCGCCGCGCTGAGGCTTGCCGGCCTTGCGGTCATTGATGGCCTGCTTTATGGCCTTGCGGTCGAAGCCGTCGTGTTCGAAGAAAAGATTGTCTTCCGAAGCTATGACAGCCTTGGCAAGGTCGGCGGAGATGCGCTCGTAGGGCACCCATTTGTAGTGAGTCTTGAAATCCTTGTCTGAGCGGTATTCGACGGCCCGCTGCACCATCAGCGGAGTGGCTACCGGAGGAATCCATTTCAACGCCAGCACCCAGAGCACGGTGAGCAGGATGAAGGCTGCCGGTAGCTTTACCAGCAACAGCAGCAGGAGCCTGCTTCCGAAACTCTTCTTTGTCTTCGTGGCCATTTGCGGGCAAAGATACTTATTTATTCAGACCATAGTGGTATCTTTGCCGTCGATGAAACCCTTTAGAATCATTTTTCTGTGCCACGGCAATATCTGCCGCAGTCCGATGGCTGAATGGCTGTTCAAGCATCTTGCCGCCGAAGCCGGTGTGTCGGAGCGCTTCGAGGTGACTTCAGCCGCCGTCTCTTATGAAGAAGAAGGCAACGGGATGTATCCACCTGCGAAGCGCAAGCTTTATCAGAAAGGCATTCCTTTCGGCGACCACCGGGCCCACCGCATAACTCCCGGCGAATATGCCGCGGCAGACCTCGTGATAATTATGGACCGATCCAACCGCCGTATGCTGGAGTACATCGCCGGTCCCGACAGGGAAGGCAAGGTCCACCTGATGCTGGAGTATGCAGGACTCAGCCGCGACGTCGCCGATCCGTGGTACACCGGAGACTTCGAGACGGCTTACAACGACATTCTGGCAGGATGCCGCGGCCTTCTTGAAACACTCGTGGCAAAAAATGCTTAATTTTGCGCAAAAGGATAACTAAATACTATGATTATGACTGTTCGTAAATGTATGGCAATGTGTGCCATCGCTCTGCTCTGCAGTATTTCGGCCTGCTCACAGGTGCAAGCCCCCGGCAACCTTCTTGACAAGGCCGCCTTCGACACTGAGATTGACGGCAAACCCGTATCGCTGTATACCATAACCAACGGCCGCATAACCGCCCAGGTGACCAACTATGCCGGTTACATCGTCGGTATCTATGCTCCCGACAAGGACGGCAACTATGCCAACGTGGTCAGCCACAACGACAGCATCCAGCTGTATACAAGAGGCTTCAGCCGCAACCCCCTTGGAGCTGCCCTCGGCCGCTATGCCAACCGCATCGGCAATGCCTCTTTCACTCTTGACGGAGTAAAATACGAACTGACCAGGAATAACGGCGCCCACACCCTTCACGGCGGCACCAAAGGATTCGACCACACCGTATGGGATGTCGAGAAGGTGACCGGCAATTCAGTGGTGATGAGCTGCGTCCTTCCCGATGGCACTGACGGTTTCCCCGGCACTTTGAAAACCACACTCACTTTCTCTATCACAAAGGATGACGGCGTGTCAATATCTTATGAAGCTACAACCGACAAGGCCACTGTCTGCAACCTTTCTCACCACGTCTATTTCAACCTCGACGGCTGCCCTGCAGAGAATGTCAACGACCACGTCGTGTCAATCAATGCCGACAAGATTACAGAGGTGGATGCCGGCCTGATTCCTACCGGCAAACTTCTGCCTGTCGAAGGTACTGCATACGACCTGCGTACTCCGACCCGCATCGGCGACCGCCAGTTCACAATGCCGCGTGGCGCCTTCGTGCCCGGACAGCCTATGCCCGCAGTCCCCGAAGGGATGGTCCGCAGCTACGACAACAACTTCTGCCTGAACCACAGCAAGGCCGGCAAGCTCGAAGAAGTGGCTACTGTCTACTCACCTGCCAGCGGCCGGTATATGGAAGTATTCAACGATCAGCCCGGCCTGCAGCTCTACACCGGCGGCCGCGTAGCCCTGGCCCTGGAGTCCCAGCTCTATCCCGACTGCCCCAACCAGCCGGACTTCCCGTCATCAGTCCTCCGTCCCGGCGAGAAATATAAACACACCGTAGTCTACAAGTTCTCGGTAAAGTAGCAGGACTGCTAAATTTGCGGTCCGGTTATGTGGATCAGCACTGCTTTTCTCGCTGCCGTGCTATACGGCTTCTACGACTGCTTCAAGAAGCTGTCGCTGCGTGAG
>JAGCZI010000148.1 GCA_017960085.1 Bacteroidales bacterium | reverse complement strand
TGATGGCAATCAGCAGGGCCACAAGGGAGGCGATGGTGATGAGTTTTCCCAGCGACTCTTCGCTCTGGTACATATTCTCAATCCATTCATCCAGATGGCGCACGTTCACCTGGTCCGGCTCGCGGGTCGGGTCAAAGGCGCAGACGGCATCTTTGATATAGGCCGATACATCTTTGAAATCTGCCCCGGGTGCTGTCTTGACGTACATTACGCTGTAATTCCTCCACTGTGTCTTTCCCCAATTGTAGAGCACGAGCGGCTCCATTGGATGCTGGAGACTCTTGAAATTGAAGTCCTTCACGATACCCACAATCTCCGCGTCACCCACGTGACCTCCCAGTTTACTGCCCGTATGATACTGCGGGAACACTTTGAAGAATGTTTCATTGGCTATGAAGCATCCCGTTTCGTTCTGGTTGTCGGACTGTTGGAAACCCCTGCCATCAATAATCTGAAGGTTGAAGAATCTCACAAAATCGTCTGTCACAGGGAGCACTTCCATAAAAATATGATTACCGTCATCGCCATTGCGTCCCCACCCCATCTTCTGGTCCGATACAATCATTGCGTCGGAAAAAGTGGCATCTACAATGGACGCATTTTGCAACAGTTTGTCTTTCAGTGCGTTGTGCTGGCCGCCGGCAGAATATCCGCACCAGATCTGCAGGATATTCTCCTGAGGGAACCCCATATCCTTATGGGCCATATACCTGGTCTGGACATTCACATACAGCGCCATCAGGATAAAGAGAAATGACAGCACAAACTGGAGACCCACAAGAGCATTGCGCAAACTGCGCCCTTTCACGCTGGTCCCATAGGAACCTTTGAGTACCCATGCGGCAGGCTGGGCCGTGGAATAGTGTGCCGGGGCTATTCCGGCAACTACGGCTGATACCAATGCCACCCCCAGCATAAGCGCCAGAATGCCGATGTTATCCTTCAGTGCCAGACTGTCTGACACATACGAGGCCCAGGAAGTCCCCGCAACGACGTGCATGATCAGGCAGGCTATTGCAAACGCGATGAGCGCGATAAGCCCCGCGTGCAGCAGTTGCCGCCCTATCAGCGAGCCACGTCCTTCGCCCAGCACCTTGCGGGTGTTGATGCTCTTGATGCGGAAAGGAATCTCCGCGAAAGCGAAATTGATGAAGTTGATGATGGAAATGAGAATCAGCAGAATGGCAACGAGCGCCAGGGTAATGGTGACAGCCCTGTTGGCACCGGCATTGTGCGCCCTCACGTCACGTTCAAAGTGGGCCTTGTGAAGCTGGCTGATTCTGAAGCCTTTACGCAACTTTGCCAATTCGTCGGGACTGTAGTTGGAGAAATACTCCTGAAAAACGGAGAGCATTGCATCTACTGTCTCTGCGGCGGCGGTGGGGTCTTTCAGTTTTACAAATGCCGGGTAGGACCACTCACTCCCCTCGGTCAGATTCCAGTCGCCCAGGTTCCCTATTAAACCGTAATGCATAGAGTAGTTGCGTGGAGTATTCTTGAAAACGCCTATAATCCGGATTTTGTTTCCATCGCTGGTCTGCAGGGTTTTACCGATGGCACTTTCTTCGCCAAAGAACATCTTTGCAAACGCCTCGTTCAGAACCGCAGTGCCAGGACCTATGAAATCTCTGGCCGAGCCTTCTGTCCATTCAAAAGGGAATACTGTGAACATAGCGCTGTCCGCCATAGCAAACGGGACAGTAATGGCCAACTCATTGTCATCTTCGCGATAAAAAATTGCGTCGCCACTATGATACTGAGTCCCTATTGCTTCTATGTTCGGACTGGCATTTTTTACCAGTTCAATCATTGGCCGGGAGAAATATGTGTCAAACTGGCCCTCGTCCATCCAGTTGTTCTCCAGGCGGAACACCTGCTCGTATCCTTCGAAATTGGCGTCATAGGTCGTGTCCCAGCGCACCTGAACCATCAGGATCATCGCCGCCGCGAATGCGACGCTCATTCCCAGGATGTTGATCAGCGTGGAAACGCCCGTTTTTCTGAATACTTTCATAGCTTAGAATACCAAAACATCACTGTCACCATACGTATCATACCCCGAGGTAATGACTTTCTCTCCCGGCTCCAGGCCTTCCAGCACTTCGTAGTACTGGGGATTCTGCCTGCCGATGCGTATCTCTCTCTTGACGGCCTTGGAGCCCTCTTTGTTAACCACGTAGATCCATTTTCCGCCGGTCTTCTGGTAGAAGGTGCCGCGCGGGATGATAACGGCCTCTTCGGGCTGGCCGAGCTGAAGGTTCAGGTAGTAGGTCTGGCCGGCGCGGATGTTGTCCGGCTGCTCGCCGTCGAACTTGAAATCGGCCTTGAACTTGCCGTCGCGGACCTCCGGATAGACTTTCCGGATCGTGGTGGAATAGGTCTCGCCCTGGCGCTCGAAAGTGGCCTCCAAGCCCGCCACGACGCGGTCGATGTAGTGCTCGTCGATCTGCGCCTCCACCTTGTACGTTCCCACGGAATTGATCTGGCCAATCTTGGTGCCGGCAGCGATGCTCTGGCCCAGGACCACGTCCAGGAGGCCCAGTTCCCCGTCGATGGGCACTTTGACAATCAGATTGCTCTTGCGCCTGCGGATCATCGACATATTCAGCTGCATATTCTCCAGGGACTCCTCCATCCGGTCAATCTGGGTGCCGCGGTACAGGCTG
>JAGCZI010000147.1 GCA_017960085.1 Bacteroidales bacterium | reverse complement strand
GGATCTTCGATCTTGTTGACTTCGTCGATGATGCTGGTGTCGTGAGGGGCGGTAACCTGGGCTCCATCCTCCCAGAACACTTTATATCCGTTATATTCCTTGGGGTTGTGCGAAGCCGTAATCATCACACCTGCCTTGCAACCGAGATGGCGGATTGTGAAACTCAGCTCAGGGGTAGGACGGATATCGTCGAAGAGATATACCTTCAGACCGTTGCTCATAAGCACGCCTGCGGTAATGTCGGCAAAGTAGCGGGAATTGTTGCGGGAATCGTATGATATAGCGACTGAGACGCCCTCGCCGAAGTTCCTTACAACGTAGTTGGCAAGACCCTGGGTCGCCATACCCACTGTATATTTGTTCATGCGGTTGGTGCCTGCGCCCATTATGCCGCGAAGGCCGCCGGTTCCGAATTCAAGATTACGGTAAAAACGGTCTTCAAGCTCCTTCTGGTCGGTATTGAAAACCTGTTCAACCTCTTTACGTGTGGCCTCATCAAAGGCGCTACTCATCCATTTTTGGGCATTTGCAATATATACAGCTTCCATTTCGATTAGTATTTGTTATCAAACAAATATAATATTTTTTTCTGACAAAGCCTTGTAAAAGTCATCTTTGACATTGTCTGACACCGCAATCTTCTCTTCACCGAAAATAATCCTGCCCCGCTCCATCGCCGTAACCTTGTCGAGGGCCACCATAAAGGAACGCTGGACACGGAAGAAACGGTCTTCGGGAAGTATTTCCGCCATCTTCTTGAGACTCACCAGGGACATCAGTACGCGGCCGTCCGAACAGTGGACTTTGACGTAATCCTTTACACTTTCGACATAGAGGATATCGTCGATGTCTACCTTGACCATCTGGCCATCCACCTTGAGGAATACTGAGGCCTTGGCGCTTTCTTTCGCCGCGGCATCACCCATCGCCTCGAAATACTCCCTCGCCCGGTTGGCCGCGGCGAGAAAGTCTTTGTAGCTGACCGGTTTGAGCAGATAATCAAGAGCCGAAACCTTGTACCCGTCTATGGCATACTGGGCATAGGCTGTGGTGAAGATGAATTTCACTCTGGGCGAGGAAGCCATCCTCGACAATTCCATCCCGGTCAGGTCCGGCATCTGGATGTCACAGAACACAAGTTCTGCCTTGCCCTCCCCTATTCTGTGCAATGCGCTCGCCCCGTCAAGGCAAAGGTCCGTCAGTTCAAGGAAAGGGGTCTTTTCTACATAAGAAGCGATCAACTTGCCGGCCAGCGGCTCGTCGTCAACTACCAGTGTACGTATCCTGTTCATCTTCTCAAAGGTATTTCCAGTTTTGTAGTATAGGAGTCTTCTTCCTGGGTCACAGTCATAGATGCCTGCTCCCCATATATGAGTTCAAGCCTTTTGCTCAGGTTGTCCAGGCCGATGCCGCCGCCTCTGCGGTCAGGCTCGTTCTTGGGGAAGCGGGAGTTGGACACCGTGGCGAATATCTTTTCGTCGGCTATGTGTATCAACACCAGGATAAATGACGGAGAGGCATTGCTTATGCCGTGCTTGAAGGCATTCTCGATCAGCGTCATAAAAAGCATAGGAGCTATCCTCCAGCCCTGTGCATCGCAGGGCATTTCCACCTTCAGGCTCAGCATATCGCTCGAAAAGCGCATCGACATCAGGTCGATATAGTCCTGAGTGAACTTGAGCTCGTCGTCAAGAGGCACCATCTCCTCATTTTTCTCGTTCAACACGTACCGCAGCAGGTTTGACAGCGCGTGGGTCGCCTCCTGCGCCTTGTCCTGGTCCATTGCGATGAGGGCATAGATCGCATTGAGGCTGTTGAACAGGAAGTGCGGGTTGATCTGGCTCTTGAGCCCTTCGAGTTCGGCCTTGATATGCTCGTTCTCCAATTCCTTCACCCTTGCCTGCGACTGGTTCCAGAACCACGACGTCTTTATGAGGGAGCTTATCAGGATGAAGAAAAGGCCGGAAGGCAGGTACGTCAGTGAAATGACTGATGACATAACCTTATAGTCGAAATCATCGGGCAGTTCCACTATCGGCCCGTACTTATCGAAAAGGAATATATAGCATTCATACTGGAAGAACATACACAACAGCAATGCAGCCATATTCAGAAGTACGAAGGCCAGATATTTCTTCCTGGTCCAGAACCTTCCGATAAGAAAACCGTAATTGAGATAGAACAGCGAGCAGGAGCAAATCACTGTCGGGATTCCCAGGAGAGTCATCGCACGGTTATCCGAAGGCATAAGCGACCCCATAAGCAGGTTAAACCCGGCGATAAACAGCCATACAGCCAGATGGATAGTCCAACGGGGAAGTTTCCTACTCATATCTCAAAGCGTCTATAGGGTCGAGGCGGGCCGCCTTACGGGCAGGATACCAGCCGAAGAATATACCGGTGAATGTACATACGAGGAAAGCGACCACGATTGACTTGCCGGAAATGATCATACTCATCGCCGAGCCTGTCATCGACATAATAAGGCTGATGAGTCCGTTGAGTATTACACCGGACAGGATTCCGATGATACCTCCCGTGACGCTGATTACGACAGCCTCGATGAGGAACTGCATCATTATCTGGCTGGATTTGGCTCCGATCGACATCCTCAGACCGATCTCTCGTGTACGCTCGGTCACCGACACATACATTATGTTCATAATGCCGACGCCTCCCACGATCAAAGAGATGAAGGCAATGGCTGCCAGCAGCAGCGTCAGCGTATTCATCACCTGGTCGATAGTGTCGAGAATCTCATCCATTGACATAACCCTGAAATTGTTCTTGGCGTCGCCCTTTATGCCGTGCTGCTGACGGAGGATTGCCGTGATCTCGTCGATGGCCTGGCCTGAATACTCTTCGCTGAGGCCGGAAGCCACGATGGAGGGCACGTAATCTATCGCCATCACCCTTTTCTGCACCGTAGTGTAGGGAGCGACGATTATGTCGTCCTGGTCGGATCCCATTGCGCTGGAGCCCTTCGACTTGAGCACGCCGATAACCCTGATGGGCAGGTTGTTGAACCTTATCACGCTGCCGAGGGCGGCCTCGTTGTCGCCGTCGAACAGTTCTTCCACCACTGTCTTGCCGAGCAGGCAGACCTTCGAAATTTCGCGGATATTCTCTTCAGTGAACATCTCGCCTGCCATAATCTCAAAGCCCTGTATCTCCAGATACTCGGTATTGACGCCGTAGATGGTCGTCGGGGTGTTGTTGTTTCCGGCGATTGCCTGACCGCTGCGTGAGAATGAAGGAGAGATATAGCGCAGGTAGCGGGCTTCCCGCCTCAGAGCCTCATAATCGCTCATCTTCATTGACTGCATATCAGAGGCGCTCCTTCGGGCTCCGCTCTCGCCGGTACTTGCAGGCCAGATATTGATCAGATTGGACCCTATCGAAGATATTTCGCCTTTGATGGTAGATTTTGCGCCTTGACCGAGAGAAATCATCAGGATGACGGCTGTGATACCGATGATGATGCCTAGCATCGTCAGCAGGGAGCGGATCTTGTTGTTGCGGATGGCCTTGATGGCTATCTTGAAAAGATTTGCATAATTCATAGCCTGTCCTCCTAATCCTCCTCGGGCGGCATAGCTGCGAGGGCATCCGCTGCCGACTGGATATTATCGTTGTACTTGTCGTCTATTATACGGCCGTCCTTGAGGACTATGTTCCTGCTGCTGAACGAGGCGATCTCGGGGTTGTGGGTGACGAATACGATGGTACGTCCCTGAGAGTGAAGCTTCTGGAAGAGCGCGAGGATTTCGTATGATGTCCTGGTGTCAAGGTTTCCCGTAGCCTCGTCGGCAAGGATCAGCACCGGGTCGTTGACCAGGGCCCTTGCGATTGCAACCCTCTGCTGCTGTCCGCCGGACATCTGGTTGGAACGGTGGTTCACCCTGTCTGAAAGGCCTACGGCCTCAAGGGCCTTGAGCGACCTCTGCTTGCGTTCTGAGGCAGATACGCCGGGGTTGTAGAAAAGCGGCAGCTCGACGTTTTCAAGGGCGGTAGTCTTCGGCAGCAGGTTGTATGACTGGAAGACGAAGCCGATCTTGCGGTTGCGCAACGTAGCGCGCTTGTTGCTGTCCATTGTACGGACAGATATCTCGTCGAGGTAGTATTCGCCTGACGTCGGAGTGTCGAGGCATCCGAGCAGGTTCAGCAGGGTGGACTTGCCGGAACCGCTGCTGCCCATAATGGTGACGAACTCCCCTTCCTTGATGGTGAAGGAGACGCCTCGCAGCGCGCGCACAGTCTCCTCGCCCACAATGAAGTTGCGGTGGACGTCCTCGACTCTGATGATGTTGTTTGATTCCATAATCCTACCTGCCGATACTTATTGAGCCTTCAGCTCCTTCCCTCTTGCGGGCCAGGAGTTCGTCGAGGGACAGATATTCGGTGATTACCACGTCGCCTTCCTTGATGCCGTCGCCTTCCACCACGGTATTGATTCCGTCGTTGATGCCGACAGTGACCGTAACCGGAGTGGGCGTGCCGTCATTGTACAGCCACAGGGTATTGCCGTCGTTGGCGTCAGGGCTCTCGTTGGGAGCGAAGCGCAGGGCCTTGAGCGGAACGGTGAAAACATCGTTGTGCTCGACAGTGTAGATGGTGATATTGGCGGTGAGGCCTGGTTTCAGCTTGAGGTCCTCGTTGGGAGCGTTGACTATTATCTGATATGTGGTCACATTGGACGTCGTCTGGGGATTAAGCCTGACCTGGGACACGCTGCCCTCGAAGACATCGTCGGGGAAGGCGTCCACGGTGAAGGCAACCCTCTGCCCTTCTGAAACGACTCCGATGTCCGCCTCGTCGACAGAGGCCACAACCTGCATCTGTGTCAGGTCTGCCGCAAGCTTGAAAAGGGTGGGCGTATTGAGTCCGGCAGCAACTGTCTGACCTTCGTCAACTTCGCGGCTGAGAACCACACCGTCGATAGGAGATGTGATGGTGGCGTATTCCAGATTGCGGCGGGCCTTG
>JAGCZI010000146.1 GCA_017960085.1 Bacteroidales bacterium | reverse complement strand
CTCACGTCTCATCGACCGTCCTATCCGTCCTCTGTGGCCGGATGACTTCCACCTCGAAGTGTTCGTGAATGTATACCTGATCTCCGCTGAGAAAGACATCCAGCCCGACGCTCTCGCCGGCCTGGCTGCATCTTGCGCACTTGCATCAAGCAACCTGCCTTTCGGCGGCCCTATCTCAGAAGTAAGGGTAGCCCGCATCGGCGGTCAGTTCAAGATCAATCCGAACTTCAGCGAAATGGCTGACTGCGACCTCGACCTGATGGTCGCCGCCACTGAAGAGAACATTATGATGGTTGAGGGCGAAATGAACGAGGTCAGCGAGCACGATATGCTCGAGGCCATCAAATTCGCTCACGAAGAAATCAAGAAGCATTGCCGCGTACAGAAAGAACTCATCACCGAGCTCGGCAACGACGAAAAACGTGACTATCCTCACGATGTCGAGGACGAAGACCTGCGCAAAGCTGTCCACGAGTTCTGCTATGACAAGTGCTATGCCCACGCTAAATCATTCAAGTCTAAACACGAAAGGGAAGACGGCTTCGTAGCCATCAAGGACGAATTCCTCGCTACTATCCCCGAGGAAGAGCTCGAAGAGAAGACTCCCCTTGTTGAGAGATATTACCACGCAGTTGAGAAAGAGGCTATGCGCAATATGATTCTCGACGAAGGCATCCGTCTGGACGGCCGCGTATGCAACGAAGTACGCCCGATCTGGTGCGAAGTCGACTATCTGCCCTGCGCCCACGGTTCAGCAATCTTCACCCGCGGTGAAACCCAGTCGCTGGCAACCGTAACCCTCGGCACCAAGCTCGATATGAAAGAGATGGACGAAGTTCTCATCCAGGACGACCAGCAGTTTGTCCTCCATTACAACTTCCCTCCTTTCGCTACCGGCGAAGCCAAGAGCCAGCGCGGCGTCGGCCGTCGTGAGATCGGCCACGGCAACCTCGCAATGCGCGCCCTCAAGCCCGTCATCCCGATGATGCCCGAGAATCCCTACGCAGTACGCGTGGTTTCAGACATCCTCGAATCCAACGGTTCTTCATCAATGGCTTCTGTCTGCGGCGGCTGCCTCGCACTTATGGATGCAGGCGTCCAGATCCGCAAACCGGTCGCCGGCGTTGCAATGGGCCTCATCACTGACGAGATCCACCCCAACGACCGTTACGCCATCCTCACCGACATCCTCGGCGACGAAGACCACCTCGGCGATATGGACTTCAAGGTCACTGGTACCGCTGACGGTATCACCGCCACCCAGATGGACATCAAGGTTGACGGCCTTTCATACGAAGTTCTCGAGAAAGCCCTCGAGCAGGCACGCCAGGGCCGTATGCACATTATGGGCGAGATGATGAAAACCATCGACAAGCCCCGTGAGGACTACAAACCCTTCGTTCCCCGCATCAAATCGTTCGAGATTGCCAAAGACTTCATCGGTGCAGTTATCGGCAAGGGTGGTGAGACCATCCAGAAGATCCAGGCTGAAACCGGCGCTGTCATCAACATCGACGAAATCGACGGCAAGGGTATCGTTGACATCGCTACCAACGACGCAGAGGCTATGCAGAAAGCTTACGACTGGATTATGGGCATCTGCGCAGTTCCTGAGGTCGGCGAGACTTACCACGGCAAAGTCACCAGCTGCGTAGAGTTCGGTGCGTTCGTTGAGATCCTTCCCGGCAAGGAAGGTCTGCTCCACATCTCAGAGATTGACTGGGGCAAGACTGAGAAAGTCGAGGATGTGCTCCACGAAGGTGACGAGCTTGACGTCAAACTCATCGAGGTCGACACCAAGACCGGCAAGCTCCGTCTGAGCCGCAAGGCCCTCCTTCCCAAACCCGAAGGATATGTAGAGCCTGTCCGCAAACCCCGGCCCCAGGGTCAGGGTGAACGTCGCGGAAACGACCGCAAACCCTCAGGTGATCGTCGCGGAAACGGCGACCGCAAGCCCAGAGGAGAGCGCCCGCAGCACTCACACAAGAGCGAAAAACCGGCTGAGGAATAATCAATCCCGGCTGTAAAATAAAAACCCCGGAAGCCTGAGCTTCCGGGGTTATTTATTGTCTGACGCCAGACGCTAGAGCTCCGGCATAGCGGGAAGAGTGTAGTCGGGCAGCATATCGTAAATCTCGGGCCTAGGCTGGCGCGGCATCTGAGGAGCGCCCTGCGGTCTTGCACCGCCCTGAGGCATTTGAGGTCTGCGGAACACTCCGACCTGCTGCAGTTCTTCGAGAGTATGCTGTGCGGGATAGCAGTCGTCAGGAATAGGCATATTTGAGAATGTCTGGAAATACAGGATCACCGCATCCCTCCACCACATAGCGTCCTTAGCCTGGCGGATGAGCTTGGTGCGGACTTCCTGATAACGCTGGTTGTCGACATAGGGTTCTGCCTTCTCCCAGATCTTTATATACTCTTCAGCATCTTCGATACCGCTCTGATAGGTGTAGCAGAGTTCATCCCACAGTGTCTTGCCGTCTTTCATCTTGTAATCCCAAGGAACGTGGTGGAACCAAAGGAGCAGATTCTCAGGGCAAGTGTCGATGTTCTCGTAGGTAGAAGCCAGCGGCTCGTTGTACTGGGCAGTAGCTCCGGAACCGGTGGCTACTGTGCGGTCGAAACCGACGCCGTCAGGGCCTGCCTTGTGATAGAACTGAGGAGACCAATCCTTGCGGTAGCTGGTTTCCCACGGGCCGGGACCGAAATGG
>JAGCZI010000145.1 GCA_017960085.1 Bacteroidales bacterium | reverse complement strand
TATCGAGTGCCGCGAAGCTGCCGACATAGTATCGGAACGCCGCGGCGGCAAGTGGTTCGTCAGGGACATCGTCGAGAAGACTCTCCGCTCTCAGGGCAAGTGGATTTTCAACCCCGAGCAGCCCTGGGGCTTCTCCTACAAGGACGAAGTAAACGCTGCGCAGTTCAAGACCGGAAGATATGTTTGATGACCTCAAGATAACTCTGGCTTCGGCTTCACCCCGGCGCAGGGACCTGCTCTCAGGCCTTGACGTCGCTTTCACCGTGGAGCCTGGCAAGGACGAGAAGGAAGCATACACCGCTGACACCCCGTGGCAGCAGGTGCCGGAACTGCTGGCCCGTCACAAGAGCGAGACTTTCCACCGCGCTCTCGAGCCCGGCGAGGTCCTGATTACCGCCGACACGCTGGTGTTTCTGCCGGCTGGGCCTCTCAAGTCTGAGGCTTGCGGGGCCGACAACGACCTGCCGCAGCAGATGCTGATCCTCGGCAAACCGGCCGACCGCGAAGGGGCCCTTACTATGCTGCGCGAGCTCTGCGGCCACACCCACTACGTGCTCACGGGCGTCTGCCTTCGCAGCCTTGACAAGACAGTTTCCTTCACCGATACGACTGAGGTTGACGTGGATGTCCTTTCTGATGATGAGATCGCCTACTACGTTGACACATACCGTCCCTATGACAAAGCCGGGGCATACGGTGTGCAGGAATGGTTCGGCTACGCTTCCATCGGCACCATCCGCGGCTCCTTCTACAATGTTATGGGACTCCCCGTACACAAGTTGTACGCCGCCCTGAAAACTTTCGCCTAAACACTATTTCACTATGAAACGAGTCCTGCTTTTACTGACGGCCCTTTTGGCATTTATATGTTCAGCCTCGGCCACTGACATTCGCAGCGTAAATACCGAGGTCTGGCTGTACAGGAACGGCAACGCTCTTGTATATCAGCGCTGGGATGTGACTGTTACCCAAGGCACCGAGTGGTATATCCCGATAGAGAATCTCGGGAAGCGCAGCATCCGCGATTTACGCGTGTTTGAGAATGACAGGCGTTTTGAGGATGACGGCCGTTCGTGGGATTCAAACAGAACTCTCGAGCAGAAGAAGTACCGCTGCGGTATCGTGGAGAAGGCAAATGGAGTTGAGTTGTGCTGGGGACAGGGCGATTACGGCGACCACGTATATGAGATATTATACATCATCGACAATCTGGTGCAGAGGATGGATGACGAAAGCAACGACGGCTTCAACTGGTGCTTTGTGAATGAAGATCTGCCGTCTGCCCCTGATTCTGTAAGCCTGGTCTTTATGAATAAAGTAGATTCTTCGCAGGTATGGGTTGCCGGCGAAGATGGCAATATGGGTGTATGGGTCTTCGGATGCGAAGCCGACTATCGCATTGAAGACGGTGACGTGATTATCGAATCCACCGAGCCTCTGCTGGCCGAAGACCGCCTTTCGGTGATGATGCGTTTCGACAGGGGCCTTTTCAATCCGTCAGCCACCGACGACAGGTCATTCGCCCAGATGATGGATGAAGCGTTCAAGGACAGCGACTATTACCTCGACGACGATTATGACGGTCAGGACACTGAGCGGAAGGTCCGCAGGTTCGTCGGGTGGCTGGTCGCTATCGTTATAGGCATTCCTCTGCTGATTTTCGTTCTTCCTGCGCTGATCGAAATGTGGTTCAGACGGCTGACTGGCCGCCGCTATGATGAGAAGGTCTTTGGTCGCAAGGTCATCGACGGCTGGTACCGCACCGTGCCGCTCGACGGACGTCTGGATGCTGCCTACAGTTTGCTGTCGACCGGAGACCATCTTTCCTGGGATTTCAAGCTTTTCCCTCAGCTGATCGGTGCATATTTCCTCCGCTGGGTGCAGAAGGGGCTTGTATCTGCCGAGCCGGATCCCATTAAGGAAGGACGTATTAATCTGCAGTTCCCTTCTGCATATCCTCCCGACGGGCAGTTCACCGATCCGATGGAAAGGAGTCTGTACACCTGCGCCCGTTCGGCGGCAGGAAAGAATCTGCTTCTGGAGACAGACGAGTTCAATAAATGGTCGGAGAACAATTACGAACGTGTCCTGGGCTGGAAGGATTATGCAAAAACGAGCGGCGCTGAGGTCTGGAATAGCATTTCAGAGGAAGAACGCTGCCATACGGCCGAGTTCCGCAACTTCCTTGACAATTTCACTCTCTCGGATGAGCGTTCCGTGCCGGAAGTCGGCATTTGGCAGGAGTACCTGGTATTCGCGCAGTTGTTCGGCATTGCCGAGAAGGTTTCGAAGAGCTTCGAGAAACTCTATCCGAATATTTACGCTGACTATGCCGCTCAGTCTCATATGACGGACGCAGCTGCGAGCTATGAACTTATGCGCAGCGTGGGCAAGTCTTCTTCACGCTTCGTCGATGCTGCCAACAACAAGAAGGCCGAGAAGGAGGCTGAAGGTCGCGGCGGATCATCGTCCGGTTCAAGAAGCCGTTATTACGGCGGTGGCGGCCATTCTTCCCGTTCGGGAGGTGGAGGATACAGCGGCGGCGGACGCGGCGGTGGCAGCCGTTAAGCCTGCAGCAGGCTTAAATGTGCCATTCGTATGTCAGGAATATTTCCTGTATCTGTTTCGTCATTTCGTTGTCATCTTCTGCACAAAACAGCGTGACAACCATATTGTCTCCCCACAGGTCGGCTGCAAAGTACGCCCTGAAGGGTAGTCCGTCGTATGCTCCGCGTAATTCTGCAGTGGCATTGGGGATAATATCCTCGCGTTCCGGTGTCTTTATTGTAAAACCGAAATCTTCGTCAATTTCAACCCCGTCTTCTGAGAAAAAGAAGTTGTCGGCCAGATCGTCTATAAGCAGCAGCATCTGCTGGCTGATGTCGAGATTCGTAGGATCTGTGAGGCCGCTGTTTGCCACGTAGTCAGGCATTACCTGTATGTAGGCAAAGTTGTTGGGGGCATCTTCGTTCGACAGCAGATAATACCTGTCGGCTCCGAATTTGTCTACGTTGTCGACGACGTAGGGATCCGGATATGAGAATGAAAAACCGTTGTAGGTTATCTTGTTGGATTTGCAGGCTGTAAGAGCAAGGATGCAGGCGAGGAATAATAGTGTTTTTTTCATAGTTATAGGCAGTTGGGTGTAGTAAAATTACGGACTTAAACAGTTATTCACAATAATTGACAATTGTTTCTTTTAACTTTGTATGAAACAAAACAGCCGATGATATGAGAAAGATACTGACCTGCCTGATCGCCTTCGCTTGTCTGCTGCCTTGCTTTGCGCAAAAGCAAACTTCTATCTGGACAATCAGGACGGAATGGAGGGACCTTGAATATGACCTCGATTATGATGAATCTGTCGTATCTTGTGTCTTGTCGTTTGCAAGTCATTTCTACGACTATCCTCTGCTGCACGCGCTGTCTGCCCAGTTTACCAATGATTTTGAGAATATCGACATCCCTGTCGCCGATTTCAGTTTTTCCGAAGAGGAAAACTATGTGATGATCCGCCTGGCCGGCGAGCAGCTGGCAGAGGCAGAAGCCAGAGTCTGGACTCTGCCGGGTGACAAAAGCGTGTTCGTGCTCAAGCTGGTCAACCACGAGGAGACGAACTCCTTCGACATCTATTTCTTCGATCTGGACATTG
>JAGCZI010000144.1 GCA_017960085.1 Bacteroidales bacterium | reverse complement strand
GTCATGGCCTGAGCGTAGGCGTTGTTATACTCGTCCAGAAGCGCCGCTGCTCTGTTGTAGTCGTTGGTTGCGATAGCCTGCTGAATGTCGCTCTGGTATTTGGCTTTGGTATCAGAGATGGTTTTCTCCAGGTCGTTGTTGGCGTTGGCCTCGGAAGTGCCAAGTGCCGCAAGCGCTCCCTGATATGCCGAGTTCTGAGACAAAGCCGCCTGCGATCCAGCGCCGGTATTGATACCGTTCATGATAGCCTGCTGGTTGAAATTCCTGCGATTCTTCTCGTAGCTCGCGGCACTCATATTCCGCTGGGTACGGTACTGCTCCCTGATCTTTCCCCGATTCGCCTCCAGGTCGCTCATGTTCTGGTTATAAGCAGATTCGAGCTGCGCTCTCTGGGAAGCCAACTGAGAATCATACATACGACCGATCTCATCGATACGAGCCTGATAGTTATAAGGGAAAGTGCCGGAACCTCCGCCGCCGGAAGCCGAACCGGCACTGCCAGCAGCACCAGCAACGGTCTGGACAGAAGGCTGCCCTTCTGCGGCAGTAATTGCGCCGCTTCCAGGAGTTGTTTCAACGCTCTGGCCGCCCTGTGTGCTCGCAAGAGTTCCGGCAACAGAGCCTTTGGGAATTGCGCCGTTTGCGACAGCGGCTTGTTTAAGCTGTTCTGCGGTTGCCATATGGCTTACTCCTTACCATCTGGTAGTCCACTCAAACCCGATGCCGTTGCCTTTGCCGTCGTAGGAATAAACATCGTAGATGTCCTCGGACTCAGCAAGCCTGCCTTCGGTTTTGAGTCTGTTAAGCAGCTCCTCGTATCTCTGCTGGAAGAACTGCGCACTCGTCGGGTTATCATCTATGAACAGATGGGCAGCAAGCCCATACGGTAATACTGTCGCTGTGATGTAATCGTCAAGGTCAAGACCATCGGTGGCATTTGTGATATCATCCGCCGTAATCATATCCGCTACGCTTCTCTGTCCGGTCTTGGTCGGTCTGACGTAAGTATCGGAATAGGGATACACTTCCTGGATCAGGCCGTTCAGGATATGTACAGCCCTCTTGGTGTACTCGGAATAATCGTTTACATCCATTTCATCCATGAGTGCCATGGCGGAAGTAAACACATCATACCCGGAAGCCATAAAATCACTCCTTCAAAGAAAGGGGAGGGTTGCCCCTCCCCTAAGGGTTAGATCAAGCCTCGGCAGCAGTGACAACGTGGGTCACGATACCGGAGTCCAGCTTGGTGCGAACACCACCGGGTTTCGTCTCGGCATAAGCCTTGATTACGGTGCCAGCAGTCAGACCGGAAGGCTTGGAGCTGCCGTTGTACTGAGCGCGAGCGCCAGAAGTATTGGCAGCATCATATCTGTCGGCCTTCGGGTTGCTTCCGTCGAGCGTGTAGTAGATGGCGGAATTGCCGGAAGCGCCAGCCAGGGTAGCTACGCCACCGGAAACGGTAATGGTAACATCGGGCGTGATGCCGGACTGGCCATACACATAGATGCCGTCAGCTTTGTTAGCCATCACGAAGCTGTCGTAGCGGGTCAGACCCTCAAGGACGGTGCCGTAGACACCCTGAACCTGGGTCAGGGCACGCAGCATCTTCAGCTTGGTGGGATCAGCGGAAGACCGCTTGTACTTGATCATGAACTCGACACCGGCAGGCATCCAGTCATCGGGGATGGCAACGATAGGCAGGCCGCCCATCTTGGCGATCTGGCCATTAACAATGGCCTTGCTGGTATAGGCCTCGTTGTAAGCCAGCTCAGCAGCGAGCTGGGTCTCAACAGCCATGGTCTCGGTGATGAAACACACACGGCCCTCGCGGCCAACCAGCTTGTTATTCAGGTGAGCCTGACCCAGCAGAATCTGCTTCACGATGGTCTGGTTAGTCAAGGCAGTGCTATTAATGACAGTCTTGCCAGCGCCGTTGGCCCAGGTAGTCAGACGATACTTGTCGATCTCAGGAACCATCACCTCGTCCCAGGTCTGCTTCAGCAGGGAGTTGGCTTTCTTGATGGACTTCTGATCCATGTTCTGCACACCCTCGATAATGCCGCCGAAAGAGCGCTTCATCTGAAGGGTGTAAGTATTGGCCTCATCGCCAATGTTGGTGGGGAAAACGCCGCCGGTGAAGCGGTTAGCGCCGGTCAGGGTATAGTCCTGAACAGCCATGTTGTCCATGGTGTAAACGATGATGCTGTTCACACCGTCCCACTCGTAGTCATGACCGCAGTGGGCCTCGGTCAGGGACTTCTGGGAAAAGCGGTTGTCAAGCTTGGTGACATATTCCTTCATCAGGTTGATAGCAGCCATTTTAATTCTCCTTAATCGTCATCGTCCCATAGGAGATCATACAGGCTCTTGCCGGAGTTAGCCCCGGAAGACCTGCTGCTTCCGGTGGAACGATCTGCATTTTTCTTGTTGTTTTTCAGAATCTCGATTTCTTTCTCCAGCTCAGCGATACGGTCGTTCTTTCTGTTATTGTCGTATTTCTCGTAGGAGGCTGCGAGATCGTGCGTCTCTCTGACATCAGCCCAGACTTCCTGGGGAATATCAGCAGCCTGAACATTCGGGAACCTGGACATGAACCCATCAACATTGATGTCGTCATCGTTTTCGCTGGTCTTGGTTTCCTGCACGGGCTTCTTTACGGCGGCCAGCGCCTCGTCGTAGCTGATGCCCTCAGCATCGGCTTTGATTCTCGCTCTGGTATCTGCCATAAAATCTTCGATGGTATCGAAGTCGCCCTGCATCTCTTTCAGGAAAGCCTCCATCTCCTTGTAGCGAGGGAGGTCGCCCTTAAGGCTGTCCCGCTCTTCTCGGATACGGTCATAGTCCATACCCTTCTGAGCAAGAGACTTCGCCTCTTCCTTGCCGACCTTCTTGGTCTCGTCCATATACTTCAGCTCAAGCCACTGGTCTGCGTCTTCAGCCTCAGCAGCAGACTCGTCCTTCTGCTCGGCGGGCTTGTCAGCCTCCTCGGACTCAGGCTGGTCTGCCTCTTCCTCGGCGCTGTCGGAATCGTCTCCGCTTACCGGCTCGTCCTCTTCTGCTTCGCCCCACTGAACATCGTCCCAATCGTCATCATCGGAAACAGCAGCGGTCTCATCAAAAGTCTCGTCAAAGCTCTCAGCGTTTTTCTCTTCCATGATTCGTTCCTTTCTGGCCTATGGTCGGGCCACGCAGCGTAACTTATCAGTTGGTCTGCCTGGTAAGTTCGCTAAAATATTTTTTTAACGAAATCTATTCGATTAAGCGAACTCTGAGGGCATAGTTACCCTATCTCCCGTAAAGTCGCTCAGATCGCATTCTGGTGCGTTATACGGCGTCCTTCATAAGTTCGTCGATAACTTCGCCAATGGTCTTGTTCCAGCCCTTAGCCATGATATCCAGCAGTTCGTAGGTGTCAGATGTCACAGTGATCTGGATGGTTCGGGTATCCTGCCCGTCCGTGGGGATAAGAAGTACATCGCCGGGATGGATAACGGCAGAGGGTTTCATGCCGTTGAAGGCGGCAAGCTCTGCGTAACGGCTACCGTCCCCAAGCGTTTTCTGGGCAATGCTCCAGAAGGAATCTCCACTCTGAACTATGTATGTGTTGCTGTTTGTTGGTTTGTCTGTTGTGACTTCTTCTTTCCGGGAGTATCGCAAAATGCAGTCCCACGGAAAGTTGAAGTAATTGGCTTCGCAAATCTCCCGGCTGTTCTGGTCGCCGGTTTTGCCGCCGGTAGCACCGCCGGACTCGTTACCGGCAGCATGGACTATCTTCCCGTTGCCAATATACATAGCAGTATGGTGTGTTTCGTTCAGGAGGACATCTCCCGGCAGGAGTCCTGCGCCTGTCTGCTTGTTGGCAGTAGGAACAGGGGCGAAGCCCTTATTAAGCATGTCATTGCGCATGTTGCCTGTATATGTGCAGGTCAATGGTACGCCAGCAGCTTTATAGGCGCTGATCACCAAAGAACTGCAGTCATAATCAGGCCCCCAGCGGGAACTCTGGTCATAGCCATGCGAGTTATCTGCGGCAATCTTTTTGATCCATTCAACAGCTTTTTCAGGAATTGTCATACAAGCCTCCAGCCAAAAACATCAGGAGCATATACGTTGTAATCCATTGTGCTTTCATATACCGGCCCATTCTCGTCGGGATAATGCACCTTATCTCCAGTCATATAAGCGTCTTGTGCGCCGGACGGTTGCCGCCATACCGGGATTTCTCCGGGTTTGGCAACCTCCGTCCAGAGGGCCGGGGTCTTGTCGGGCGTCCAGTCGGCCTGCGAGGTATGGGTCTGTTCGCAGCGGTAGAGCTTCCCGCCGTACCGGATGCGCACGCCCACGGCGTAGGATGTGCCTGTCTGCCACGCCGGGAACAGCTCTACCGCTTCCAGTGCGTCCTCGTCCGGGAGGGACGCGGATGCTTTCTCGATCATGGCGCGGAGCAGATATACCTTCTCCCGGTTTATCATGGCTCCACCCCCAGCAGGATCAGCAGGGCCTCCTCATCGGAGACGTACTGCTCTTTCTGCGCCTCTTCCTGAGCGATCCGGGCGGCCTCGGCTTCCTCTTCCGGGGTCATATCCCGGTAGGCTCCGTTTTCATATACTCTCATTTCAGCGCCCCCACACTCTGATCTGTGATCCGGTGCCGATCACGTCCTGATATCCGCCGACAATGATCTTTTCAAAGCTCTGATCGGAGATAAGGTTATCCAGATCGGCTCCGATATTCTTGCTGTTGTTGGAAACGCCGCTGTAGTCTGTTGCATGTGGCACGGTCGATCTGCCGACAACCGTACCTGTAGTGATTTGGCTGGCGTTGTTGTAGCTCTCATTACGGGCGTCACAGAGGATTCCCATAGGAGTTTTGACCAGGTGCAGCATGTACATGTACGAGCCGGTGACGCTGGACTTGATGCCAGTACCGATCCAGTAGTGACCGTGTGTCCATGCGTTTGTGCCGGAAAATGCGGCCTTTATGCCGGAGGTGTATTCCGTAGCCGTCTGAGGGCATACCAGCATGAGCAGCCACATTTCCGTGCAGTCCGCCAGAACTTCATCATGATCGCCTTTTGTGAAGGTAACGGATACAACATCTTCCGCCGCCGTCCAGTCGATAAGCTTCGTCCACGGCCCCGGCCCGGAGGGCGGCTTTGCCACCCAGTCGCCGTTATCATAGGTCAGAACATCGTCGTTATTGGCGGAAACGGGTTCAGCTATTGCCCCCACCTCAGACGCAGAGTATGTCGGTTTATTCGCTGCCTTTGCCCATGCCGGAACAGTCGGGTCGGTTTCTGCCGTGAGGAACCCGCTGTCGTTGGTCAGGTCGCTTGTCTTGGTTGGAATGCTCAGCACCACGTCCCCGGTCTGACCGTTGACAGATGTAACGGGTGGTGTTTTCGCATTCGTCCACAGCCGGATGCCGCCGTCGTAGTAGTACACCGGATGATTGACAAACAGCTCGATGTGGGTGGCGTCGTAGGCGATGCCAAGGAAGATGTAGATCGCCCCGTCCGCCGTACTCGGCAGGCTCTGCACATAGGGCGTGGTCGCGTCGATGATGGCGGAACCGTCGGCCTGCGGAGCGCATTTGAGATAGACCGGATTCCAGCTCGTCAGCGTCAGCGCCGCGCCGGTGTTGTTGAAGGAGTAGCCTAATACGACCTCGTACTGGTCCCAGATATAAGTCGCTCCCGGTCTGCTCCCCGCGCTGACCGCCGTAGTAGTGCTGTAGTAGACGATTCGCCCAAAGGGGTCGATAGGCCGTGTGATCGGCGTCTTGGATGTATCCGCAGACGTGGAAGTACTGGCGTTTGCCGGGACGAATTTCGTTCCGTCCGGGGACGTGAACAGCAGTCGGTAGCGGTACACCTTGTCCGACATGGGCAGGCTGGTCTTGTTCGTCCGGAGCATATAGCCGATGTTGTTGGAGCCGCTGGCATAGTACCCGTAGTAGGCCACCCAGCAGCCTCCCGCCACTCTGTCCTCGTCGTACACAAAGAGCAGGGTGTAGTTGACGTTGAAAACCGTGGTCAGGGCCGTGGCCGCCGCCATGTTGTAGTAGATCGGCTTGGCTCCCAGATTGTTGATATTCAGCGTCACGCCGCTGGCGGAGGTGACGACGCCGTTTTTCAGCAGCATACATACGCCGTCCCGCAGCTCGGTGATGCCGGGGACAGTGGCGGTCATGACCGTGGCGGTGGATGTGCCGTCCAGCGCCCCGTAGGGGATGGACGCCGTGCGGTAGGCGTCGCTGCTCCACTTGGTATCCTGATCTGTGCCGGAGTTCTTGACGAGCATCTGCCCAGCCGCGCCGCCGTTGGGCACGCCCGGTCCGGTGGGGCCGGTGGGGCCGGTATCTCCTGTGTCACCTTTCGGCCCCTGCGGGCCGGTGTCCCCGGTGTCGCCCTTCGGACCCTGAGGTCCCGTGTCTCCGGTATCTCCCTTGGGACCGGTCGGGCCGGTGTCGCCGGTGTCCCCCTTGGGGCCTTGCGGTCCGGTCGGCCCGGTATCTCCCGTGTCGCCCTTGTCCCCCTTGTCGCCTTTGGACCCGGTGTCGCCCTTGTCGCCTTTGTCGCCCTTCGGTCCCGTATCGCCGGTATCTCCTTTCTCGCCCTGCGGTCCGGTCTCTCCGGTGTCGCCCTTCTCGCCCTGGGGTCCTGTCGCGCCAGTTGCTCCCGTGGCACCGGGCGGGCCGGGAGGCCCGCTGCCGATGACCTCAATGTTGATTTCCGGGTTGGTATTCGATATTTCGATATAGATTTCGGGCATCAGTAAGTAACCTCCTCCTTAAGACGGAAGCGGGATACCTCGACAGGCGTAGTTACTACACCGCCAGCTCGTGTGATCTGGATGTCATAAACGTAATCCCCGAAAGCCATGCCGGATGTATCGCCGGGTTCGATGGGAATGATAGCGCTGCCAGAGTCAAAAACGGTAATGACCTTCTGGAGCTGGATAGACCCTTCAACAGTATCCCGAACTGTCATATACAGCGTATCGCCTTCGGCAAACGGAACGGAACAACTAACAGTAAGGCTTTCGCTATCGCCGCGAACCATAGCGATATTTACTTTTCTGCCGGAAGCTACTATATCCATCTTTTACTCGTCAACCTCGGGAAGCCCGGTGGCGATGCTGTTCAGGATGGACAGCAGAGCAGCCAACACAGAAGAGCTTCCTACCATGATCCAGTTTACCTCTTCCAGAAAAGCCGTGGTGCCAATAGTGGCAATGGCGGTCTGGCAGAAAGTCCGCAGCGCTCTGATAAGGGCGGCTCGCCAAAACTTGTTCATAGCTTAATCTCCTTTCAGCTTATAAAGCGTTTTAATGTCATTCATAATGACAGCAACGTCTGTTGATATGCTTCCGAGTTTCTCTGCGTAGCCGTTGTGGATGTCGAGCTTATGCTCAATGTTGTTGAGTCTGTTTTCCAATCGCTCATCCTTGACCGCTTCTTCTACCGCCCGTTTCCTGCGTTGATTGCCAGCAGATATGAGATTGACGATGATACTGGCGACTGCACCAATCAGGGCAGCAAGTACAACATCGCTCATGTCTGTTTCCTCAGTTCGGCACTGCCACCGTCATCACCTTGATATCGAGGCTTGTCCAGCCGCCCGTGGGATTGATAGGCTTGATCCAGATGTCGCCGTCCGACATCCCGGAAGTCGGCGCAGAAGCCTGAACAAAAATCTTCCGTGTCCTGTACTTCGTATCGTTGTCAGTGGCGAATTTGGCAGAGGTCACGCTGCCGCCGGCCAGCTTGGAGGCCGTCACTGCCAGCTCGGCGATCTTCTCCGTGTCTATCTGCCGATAACCGAGATGTCTTGTGAGGATCTGACCTCCGGCGATATTGTCCGCCTTGACCGCATTGATCGCCAGTTGGTCGGTATTCACGGCCCCATTTGCAATCTTGGCGGTCGTCACGGCTCCGGCGGCCAGCTTGCTGTTGTCGATGGCGTCGCTGGCAAGCTTCGCGCCGGTGACGGCACCGTCCGCCAGCTTCAAAGTGGAGACCACCCCTTCGGCGAGCTTGTCGGCGATAACCGCATCGTTGGCCAGCTTTTCATTCGTCACCGCGCCGTCTGCAATCTTGTCGGTAGTTACAAATCCATTAGAGAGAATGTTGTTAATGGCTGGAACGATGGTGCTATTGATGTATTCTTTGATTTTGGTGCCAACCTGATCAAACTTCGCCTTAAACTGCGCTACCGTCAAATTGTTGTCTGTTACAGGGTTGTCTCCGAGAGACCCAATAACGTTGGTCGCTTCTGTGAATTGCGAAATAGCCATAGTGAATTATCTTCCTTTCGTTTTTATTTTGCGTAACCGGTCTGGCGCACCCGGATATCAGCGCCAAGAACAGTACATCTGGTTTGCGGTTCGTTGTCCTCAAAAACGATGCGGTAATATACAAATTTTTTTGCTTTTATCTTTAGCTTTTTTATTTGCGGCATGACGTTGAAGTTGAATGTAAATGAACGGAAGTCCCATTCCGCAAACCCGGTAACGCCTCGGGCAACTGTTCTGCTGAGAAATTCGTTGCGTCTATCTGTTTCTATCGTAATGTCTACATAGCTATTTGATTCGGGCTTGACAGACACCCATAATGCAGATGAGTATTTGCGCATATAATCTGCCCCCAAATCCATAGAGCCAGATTTCCAAAGCGCATGTATGACCTCTCTGTTCTGTTGTGCTGTCGGACTGTAATCAGAAAGGGCCTCTTCTGTCATCCGATAGATTCTACCGTCTTTTCCGCCGAAGAACAGTTCATTGTGGAGCGTTGCAAAACAGGTAGCATTTATGTTGTCGTAAATATACCAGGCATCAACAGCGTAGTTGTTTACAATAGCCGTTCCGTTGTAAACAACGTAATATTCTTGGTTTGGGTTATCATCAAAACAAACGCAGTCTTCCAGGTCAAATGTTCTTAGTGTGTTAAATACTCTGTCGGATATACGCTTTGCCTGTCTCTCATCATACGAAAGATTTCCGCTATAGGCGTTATTACTCCGCCACTCGTAAAGCTCGTTCTGGAACAGCGTTCTGGGGTTGTTCAGCACGAGATGTACCTGACCCATAGCCTCGTTGCCAAGTATCCGGTTGACCGGGATGACATGAAACGAAGAAATGAGCGTTCCGTCTTCCAACGTCATGGAGCTGGAAGTAATATTCCATGCCGAGTCACGTTTGAAGCAGATGAGGCTGGCGTGGTGCCGGATAAGCCCCGTGATCTTCGTGTTGGCATCGCCTACCGCAGCTTCGTTCAGGTCGGGGAAGTATTCGGCGGAAGGCTTGCCGTCGTAGTCGATATCCGAATAGATCGTCTTGTTGGAGCCATCACCGTAGAGGAACACCCGGCTGTCAGTCGTGCCGGAATATATCTCACTGAACCTCATGCTCTCTACCTGAGAGCGATAACTGGTTCCGAAGCTGTAGCCCACTTCGTAGGTGTTAGGCCCAATGGGGTTCGTTGTCCAGTCGAGAGTGAGGGCCAGTACGCCGTCGCTGTATGCCCAACTGGAGCTGGGCACTTCTGTGCCATCAGTCAGCTTCTTGACGTAGGTGATATCGGCAGGACTTTCGGGAATCTTGAAACTGTTCAGCGTTCCATCAGGAGACAGCCACACCCGGCGTTTATTCGTGAGCTTGTTTACCTGCTCAAATGTGGTGCCTGCGGCTTCGGCAGTGGTGTCAGGCCCGATAGCGATAACAACAACGGGAACATAGCCGTCAACAGTGGAAAAGGTGGCTCCGTCCCAGACGTAGTAGCCGTCGCCGGTGAGCATGTATGCCTTGCTGTCGAAACCGAAGAAGTGAACTCCGTTGCTGGTCGTTATGTTTGTTGCGTTGATGGCTGTACAGGGGAATGTATCAGACGTGCCGTCGTAGACTTTGTAGATGTAGCCGTTGCATGCGGCAAGGATATATTCTTCGCCGCCTACCCAGCCGTTCCAGATGCCGGTGACAGGCTCGTCTGCTTCGAGTATATTGACAAGCGCTTTCCCCGGCCTGCGCTGGAGGTTGCCGTCTCTGGTAACTCTCCAATTCTGGCAGATGCTTGCCTCGCCATTTCTCAGCTTGGTATCGCCGCCTTTGTTTTCGTTCAGGCCGTAGAACTGTTTAATGGCAACAACTTTATTCGGGGCCGAACTTACTATTCTTGCCATAGCTTCTCCTTATACGAGACCCTTCGTGTCCCCGGCCTGGTTGATGGCACGCTGCAACCCGCCGTAGCCCTTGCCGCCATTTATATCGGGTTTCTGTCCCTGGACGGTGGACATATCGTTCATGCCCATCATGTCCACGCCCTGCATGGCTTCTGCCGCCATCTGCTGCTGCTTCATCTGCTGTCTGATCTTCTCAATCAGCGCACGTCTCGCCGGGATGTAATCGTCGGGAATCCGCTCCAGGTAATCGTCAATACCGATCAGACCCATGCGAAGCAGGTTATCCAGCGTCTGGATACTGGCGATCTGGGAGTAGTAGGTGCTGGCACCAACATCCAGTTTGATGGAGACGGGGTGTTTCTTAAGCTCCTTGAAGTCGAACTCGACAGGAACTTCTTCCGGCATCTCAATATCCGGGTTGAACTCCTGAGCGAAGGTTACCGCGTCGATCTCCTGCTGTGTGGGCGGGACATCCACATAACGCTTGCCGTAGTACTCGCCCATGAACTCCATGAAGATGCGGAACAGGTCTTCTACGCAGTCGTAGATGTTCTGTTTGGTGATCTCAGCCGGAGTGGCTGCCGCACGCTGCAAAGCGATGATAGCGCTCGTGTTATCCGGTCTGGTATCGCCCAGAGCGACAGATGTGGCGCCAAGGCTCTGTTCCGTCTGTTCGACGGCGAGCTGGATGTACTGGCTGACCTGCGGGCTGACAGGGTTCTGTTCCAGCGTCTTTACCACATCATTCACATTTCCGCCGTTGACCGGGATAGCGCCGCCAACCCGGTTGTCCCACCTCTTGATGCGGGTAGCATCATAGATGACTTTGCTGAACGCCTGACGCATGATGCTTACCATGGTCATGGCCCAGCTCTTGTTGATGAACACCTGGTTGGGGACAAGCCCGGTGATCATAGCCTGCCCATGATAAGAGTCCATCACATAGTCCCAATTCAACCATGTGAACGGATACATCCTGATCCCGATGTTCCAAGGCTCTCTCACGCTGGCATCTGCCGTATACTCGTAACAGCAGACATCCCCGGCTTCGCATAAACCGTCAATGTCATCCTCGGCTTTCCAGAACATGAGCATGACAGTGCATTTATCGTCAGTCCATTTGGCGGCATCCAGAGACTCCGTAGCGTCGTCATCCGACTTGATGGAAATCCAGTCCTTGATACCGTTATCCCGTGCCCGTCGCCGTACACGTCTTACGCTCTCGCGCTTTACGAGGATGATGTACGGCTGGCACTGAACGTCTCTGTCGTTGGGATCGCCGAAGATGACTCTGGTATTCTCGACGACTTCGATCTTGATGCGGCCCTTGGCTTTCTGGCCGGTCTCCGCATCAGCGTCCCAATAAACGTACAGGCAACCGTCGCCGTCAACGGCGGCGTTCCTGGTCATCTCGCGTATCTTGGCAGGCAGCCGGTTCTGCTCGACAATGGCCTCGAACTCGTCATTGACGATGTTGATGAGGTCTTTGTACCCGGAGGTGCCGACCGTGTTGGCCAGAGCAGACGCAACTGCATGGATGTTGTCGCTGGTAATGGTCGCAACGGAGAAGTTCGCCACACGTTTCAGAATGTTGATCTGAGGCGTGGGCAGGCCGTTGCTCTCCACTCCCTCCCACTGCTTGCCGATATAGAAGTTCTCGTTTACCTGTACGTTGTCGTAGAGCTTGATGCGGTTCTTGAACTCGATGCCGTTCTGGTAGAAGTGGTAGCCTGTTATATGGTCAGGGCGTTCCTTGCCCTCGAACATGTAAAGCAGATGTTCGTTGCTCATTTATCCTCACCGGCCCGGAACGGGTCAAAGTCGGAGATGGTCTGGATAGCATCTTCCCATTTCTTGGCCAGAAGCTCTTCCAGTTTTTCTCCCCTGCTTTCGTCGCTGTTCTCTTCGACGGTCTTCTCAAGCTCTGCTACATGTTGGCTCGTGCTGATAAGGTTGCTCTCAACACGCATGATATAGTCGAAGTTATGTTCGGCTCTGGCTTCCAGCTTGCTGATCTGCATCCGCATGTACTTGCATTTTGTCTCCAGACCGGCAACAATACCGGCAAGCGCAACACAGGCAACAGATGTGACAATAACAAGATAGATCATCTCTGATTCCCACCACTTTTCCTGTAGGCATTCATGAGTTCGGCGCGAGTATCACGAGTAGGCATCGTACCTGCCCTGCCTCCGCCCGTCTGACCACGGGGCTGCCGACCTACTTTGCCGTCTACTCTTGCGGGAGAACTCTTGACCGCCGGAATTTTGCCTACCTTAGTATCCTTAGGCACAGGGGCCTTCCTTCCGCCAGCAGGCAACGCTGATTTGATAGGCGTGGCATTCATGGCCATCTTCGGCGTACTGGAACCAGAGGGCTTTGGCACAGTAGTCCCCGGATTGGGAATCGCCTGCCGTGTCATACGCGGAGTAGAAGCGGAAGTGGATGGTTTGGCAGAGGGGCCGGTGCGTCTCGCTCCGCCGCCGTCGGTCATATTGCGATTGATAGCCATTATTTCTTTCCTCCTATTTCGGTAACGCCTTCGATCTTGACGATAAGTTTGCGTTCCTTCGGCCCTTCGGCCTTCTCGGAATATCCGCCGTTCTTTTCCTGTTTCAGGGCGTTCATGCATCCGGCGGAGTTCTTTCCGCCCTCGACCAGCCGACGTTCCAGCCAGCTCGTCCTGCGCCGCCTCGCCCAGCGGATCAGCTTGTCATAGCCGGGTTCTGTCTTCAGCGCTTCGTACTCCTCGTCTTCTATGTCCAGGAAGTTCAGCATTCCCGCTTCGTCCGGGAAGACAAGGCGCTTCTCTTCACAGTCCCGGAAATAGACGAGCATCTTCGCTTTGAACTCGTCTACTGTGTAAGTGTAATCCATAGGCCTCCCTCAAAAGTTCATATACTGCTCGGATATCTCACCGCCGGTCATGTAGTCTTCGTAGGTTCCTCCGACCTCTTCATCGAAGAACTCATCCGGCTCTTTTTTCTTTTCCGGCTTCTGCGCCTGCAAACTCCTGTTGATGCAGAAGTATCTGACTCCATCAACAGTGTGGGTGATGTCATGCGGGTCTTTGGCACAGTCGTTGGGGTTCAGCTCGTCTCTCTGGATGCTCTGTATATCTTCCAGTACGCCGCCGATGCCGTCAAAGAACATGAGCTGCGGCAACTGCTTCGGGGCTTTGTCCTTGCCGCCGTATATCTTGATCACATACGGGTCATGCAGGGGAATAGGCTCCAGCATGGAGCGCATGATCATGTGGCCCTGCACACGGTTATTGTCAGACCTGACGATGGGCAGGCCATAGTTGGCGAATATCTCCGCCATGGTCTTGCCGCTCTCCTTCTGCCGGTTCCACATATCCGGCGGAGCGAAGGTGACGGATATCTTCTCCGTCTTGAGCGTGTGAGTGAGAGCCTCCCTTGCAGCGTCCTGGATGTTCAGGCTCTCCATCTCGTATTCCCTGATGCACCAACAGCGCCCGTCTTCGTCCACAGCCCACCAGAAACAGGCGAACATATCAAGGCCGTAGTCAAAGGAGCGGTACATCTGCCAGTGCGGAGGTATCTTAAAGGCTTTGTGTATGTTGTTTGTTGTGCTGAAGTTGTCAAAGTAACAGCCGCCGAGGATGTTCCAGTCGCCGTAACGCATCGCATCGGAGTTGGCCATCATGGAGATGTCGCTCAGATAGTCCGGGTTGCGCTGGAGCATTATCACGTTGTCTTCCGCACGAGCAAAGATAAACGAATATTGGTCAGGGTTCTCTGTCTTCTCAGGGTGTTCCTTATCGACTTTGAACTTCCGGTCGATGAACAGGCGCTTCACCCAGAAGTGACCTACGCCGCCTGGGTTGCAGGTCAGATAGAACCTCTTCGGGAAATCGTTGTCGCCTCGCAGACATGCAGCCAGATGCCGGAACGTCCGCTCCGAAAACTGCGTGGCCTCATCCATGCAGATGATGTCATGGCTTTGCCCCTGGTACTCGTTCTCCGACTCCATACCAGACCAATGACCAAACCGAACAACCGAGCCGTTGTAGAACGTAAGCACATGCGTTGTGCCGTTGTAGCTGGTCATCTCCTGAGGCAATAGCGCCAGCATTGGCTCAATGAGGTTCTGACTCAGCTCCGGGTAGTGCGCACGGATTATCAGTACCTTTATCCCCGGATAGTTGATGCAGTACATGATCGCAAGACGTATGACTGCATGCGACTTTCCCCCGCCCTTGGCTCCGCCATAACAGGTGAACTTGGTCGTGCTGTTGAAGAACTCTATCTGCTTCGGGTTCAGCTTCCCCAGGTCGAGAACTATATCACCCGTGCCCTTCATCGCACGTTGCCTTGCCATACCAGCCCTCCTTGCATAAACAAAGAGAGCCAGTATACAACCGGCTCTCTCGAAGCTCTCTCTTCCTCGGTGTCTTGCACCTTACAGCTCTATGCGGACGTATTGCCCGCAACGGCATTTTATCTCTATCCCTCTGCATCCGGCTCCGTAATACGCCCTCGCCAGCACCCTGCGACAACAGGGACAGCGCAGCAACCCTTCAGAACCTAACACAGCAGATATGATTTTATTATTTTTTTGACCGCCTTTTCCCAAGCGGGGCCACCTCTTTTTCCGGTACCCCCACATGGAGGGGCGATTTTCACGCCACGGTTTGTTGCAGCCCAACGAATAACGCAGCCGTCATGGGGCGTCTACATCAGAAAGGAGGCATACAGATGAAAACCCGAAACCCATAGTAAAAATAGCACTTTTTTTCGTACTTGTCAAGATGTAGTGTCCGCTATCCCGAACTATCACAAGATTTTGAGTCTTAGCTCTGTGTCATATATTACTATAGGGGTTACGAGAACCGGGACGCACGTTTTTCCGCTACCCGGGGTGGGAGGTCTCTCTACGTAGGGTGCGAGACGGAGGCACAGCACCCACGCGGGCCGGGAGGGAGACCGGGGCACGCGGGCCGGGAGGTTACTGCGAATCACTGGTGTTCCTACGTATCCACACTGGTTGATGTACGTGGTACGTATATAATCACGACTCTATTATCTTACACTATCACTGGTAATGGCTGATCACCATTACCAGTTGTTTATCGCTGGAGGGGGCTGGCCGCCCCCTCAGGTCGCTTCGCTCCCTTCGCACCCCTGCTGTTGGCAATAGACCAGCGTTTGCTGTTCTAAATAAATCTATTTTATTATTGGAGGTATTCACTATGTTTAACGCTACTACCATTTGCATCAAGTCCAAAGAGCTTCGGCCAGCCATTGATCGCTGGGTTGGCATGACTGTACGCAGGCGTCGTGCTGTCTGCAACCAGATCATCCGGGATATCAACGGCAAAGCTTGCGGCAAGGCTTACATGTGCTTCTTCAAGCACAAGGGAGTCCTGTGCCGTTGCGACTTCAACGACGAGTGGGATGAGGGCGAGTATGCGTGCATCGTATACTTTGACACTTTCAATCCCGCCAAAATGCAAGTCTGGGGTTATCGTCCTGATTTCGGCTTTGAGATCATCAGCGAAGCTCCTGTCAAGTAACCATCGGTGATGGCACCCACTTCGGTGGGTGTAAACCGCTGCCAGTGTCCAAAGCCCTGGCTGGTTAATACTATTTTAGGAGGTTCTATCATGAACGCTTTCAAACGCTACCTTGAGTGCCAGGGGATTCACACTTCCACGCCCGATAACGGCTGGGAGATGATCTCCGGCAAGCACCCGATGCAGAATGGTGCTATCTGGGCTGAAAACCATCGCGTTGACTCTGAACGTGCTATCGTATTCAGGTATGTCAACGTTATGGGTTGGGAAGCTCGCATTTTCAACCGTGATGGTTCTTATATCACAACGTTTGAAGATTTCGACGATTTTCCTGGCTTCTATCCCGAAGACCATTCTTGCACTGAATGGATCAGGAATCGAATCAACATACCTCGTCAGTTTACTGAGCCATTTTGCTGGCATGATGGCTGCTATTGCAACGTTGCTTATAGCGATCACTGCTTGAAGTGCAGGGAAGCCATCAACGCTTATCATCAATTCTCCGAATAAGGCTTCTAAGGGGTTGTGCCTAACAGCCCCATTCCAAAAGCTCAGAGCGAAATGCTCTGGGCTAATTTCTTTTTATGGAGGTTTTATCATGTCTAAGGTCAAAGTGTTTTGGGTGTCCGCTGAAATCACGTTCAATGACGGAATCGTCGAGGAGCGGTACATCAAGGTACGTGCGAGGAACAGCGTGAAAGCTTGTGAGTTCTTCAAACGTGATATCGTCAATCTCTATCATCTGTATTCCGCAGACGATCAGATTGGCGATATCGCTTCTTTTGAAGCGTAAATGCCGAGTCTTGGGCATAACTTCGGTTGTGCCCTCGACTGAGCATTTAGCTCAATATTATGGGTGGCGGCCTACGCCAGGAGGCTTGTTCTATGTTCACTTTCAAAATGGATGACATTGAGGTTGCATCCAGCGAGTATCTCAAAGATGGTCTTAGCTATATTGCCTCTTTAATGGGTGGTGGCTGTGACAATGGGTTTCTTGCTGAATGGGCATGGCGTGCCATCGAGGAATTGCGTCAGCGCAGCTTTGGTACTGATCATGTTATTCCCCTTCCTTGCCGTTATCATTGCCCAAGCAAACTTAAGTATCGTCCGTATGCCTATATCGATTTTACTGATCCTGAACGTAAATCGATACGTTGGCATACATGTTAAGCGTATAACCAGAGGGCATCAGCTATTTGCTGGTGTCTTTTATTATGCGCTTATGCATAGTCTCGCCCGTGTTGGCAAACGGGCAGTGCAAGGCCCATTGGAACTGTGTTCCAGTGAATCTATCTTTAGGAGGCTATTACTATGGCTATCGGCAACAAGGGACGCGACGCTCTGAAGATCAACGAGATCAAGTCTCGTGACTTTCAGCTTGGCATGTCTCGTGTGAAGGTGCTGTCCATCACCGACCATGAGGATTCTTACGGGACTTTCCTCAACTTCGTATTCTTCCAGAATGCGACCGGGAAGGTGACGCTCGGCTCTGATGCCTTGAAGAACGTGAGTTATGCGGATGATCCTCGCGGTTATTACGAGGTCGCCCACTCCATTGTTCGGGTCTACATCAACGACCGTTTCTACGAGGATGTCATCAATGGCATCGCTTCCACTATGCCCAGCTTCGCTTCTGCCTGCGAGGCTGTTGGCTGGGCTGATGCTCTGAATGCTCTTGAGGGCAATGAGATGACCGTCTGGTTCTCTCGTACCAAGAAGGGCAATCTTCAGGTGCATTTCAGCGAAGCCAACTACCGCTACTGGCTGAAGCGTGGCAACGTCGGCGGGGACGTGGATGTCCCCTTCGATGGCAAGGCGTTAAATGACGAAGCGCCTTTCTAATCCTAAGCGTGTAACAAGAGGGCATCAGTCGAAAGACTGGTGCCTTCCTTTATGCGTTTAGTCATTGCGCATACGCTGTTATTCCCGGAAACCGGGCAGCGAACCAAAGGAGGTTACTATCATGACTAAAGCCCAGATGAAGCTGAATCTGAAAGAGCAGTATGCCATTCTCATGGAGGATGAGCAGATTACTCAGATCAACACCATGGAGAAGCCGGATTACCGTCCGCTCGATATGCGTGATGATGAGTTCAGCTTCAACGAACTGGCTTACCTTTGCTCCAAGCCTGCTGTTGGTTTCAAAGGCCGTCAGGCATATCTCTCCCTGGGATACATTGCGCCTATTGAAATCAAGGGTCATTGGTTTCTGACCGCTGGTCATGCCCTGCTCTTCTACCGCTGCAAGTACGCTTGCGATGCGGAGAAGTACGAAGCTGGCAAGCCCAACAGTATCAATGACTACAGGGATGCTGTCAAGGCTTCTCGCAAAGACATCATCAGAGCTAACTGGAGCCAGATTGCTGAAGCTTACTGCTATGCGATCATCGAGCAGAAGTTCCGTCAGAACGAAGAGCTTGCTGCCAAGCTTATTCGTGAAGATGGTATCTTCAACTGCTCTGAGGCCGAGGGCGGCGAACCCATGTCCATGGCTCTCTCTCGTCTCATGAGCAATCTCAAGGCCGAAGACGAGCGCTATATGCGTGAAACTCTTCGCCACAAGTTCTTCTAAGCATTGTTAGTGGGCATCACTCAATAGAGTGGTGCCCATTATAGAGTGCTTAGGTACTCAATATTTTTAGGAGGTATGTCCTATGAAGAAAGTTACCCTGTTCCTGTTGTTGGTTGCCTTATGTTTGTCTTCGGCCTGGCTAACTGTTGATTGCCTGTATCCCAGATATGGCAAGATCGTCGCTTTAGAATATGATGTTGATCTTGTCTATATCCGTGATGCGGCTGGACTTGTATGGTTTATTGAGGGCTGTGAAGATTGGACTTGCGGCGATGATGTTGCAATGCTCATGTTCAATCGCTTCACACCCAATACCATACTGGATGATGTTATCGTGAAAATTCACTGAAAGGAGAAAAAAGAAAATGCTTATCGATCTCGTGAAGATGCTTCTCATACTCATTGAAGAATCCAAAAATGAAGAAGCAAAAAAGAAATAAAAAAATAAAAAATAAAACATAAACAACCCAGCAAATCAATAGTGAAATTCATAAAAATACAATATGGATTTCATGAGGCTTGCCGCAGCTAAAAGCCTTAAGAATCTGGCTGCATATAATATATCTTTTGGGAGGTAACCCATATGTTCACCATCATCAAGAATCAGGCCTATCGTATCCATACCTTCCGTTCCGGCACCAAGAAGGACGGCGAGCCTTACGCCCTGATCAAGCTGCGTGAGTGCGATATCCAGCCGGAAGGCCTGGAGAATCCCAGCTCCAGCAAGTCCCCGATCAACGTCTGGCTGAAGGAAGTCCCCGCCAGTCTGAAGGGCATCCGGGACGGCAGCGTGATTAAGTTCGTCGATTTCGACGGCTTCTCCTTCTACCGCGAGAAGTATGATCGCTACGGCAACGGCAACGTGACCTACATGGCCGGTCATGAGATCATCAACCCGACTATTGAGCTGGTCAAGTAATCTCCTTTTCTTTCATCCGAGCCGGGGCGGATGTAAATATCCCCGGCTATTTCTTTTGAAAGGTTGTGTTCTTATGTGGATCGTTTATGAAAATAATAACGGCACTAAGAAAGCCATTCAGATCGTTGACAGCGAGTCTGCTGCTTGGCTCAAATGCGGTGAGCTGAACAATGTTTACCGTGCTGCTCGTGGAGTGCGGTATGCCTATGAGAGGTACTGCTGATGATCCGCAAAATCAGAAGACGTGCAACTTTTCTGCTCGTTATGCAGTTGGTTTCTCAGTGCCTTTATCCGGCTTCTGGCCGTGTTGTAAAGGTTGATCGTAAGTCTGACACTATTACTATCAAGGATAGTTGTGGGCGTAAATATATCTGGAATGGTGCCGAAGATTGGCATCAGGGAGATAACGCCGCAATGATAGTATATGACAACTTCACCAAGAATACCTCTGACGACATAGTTGTCAAAATCCGTTATATGGGGTGATAAAATGGGATATTTCTCAAATTACTATCCCGGTTGTGATGTCTATGAGATATTCCCTCCTGTTCCCGAGGATATGGATATCTCTGAAGAAGACTGGTACGCATATTGCCAGGACATGGAAGAGATGCGTGCTGAATATTACAGATATCTCGAAAGAGATGAAGAAGAGGAGGTTTTGCCGTTCTGAGCAGTTGGAAGGTTCTTTACGAGCCATTCAATTCATATAACCAGCTTGTCGAAGTTCTGGCTTCCCGTCCGAACAATAAAATCATGAGAGATTGCCATTCCAGCAATCGTAGGGATTATGACTGGTTCGGCACTCATGATTACAAAGAAGCTGTAAAGCTTTTGCAAACCGGTTACATGGATGTCTGCAAAGATATGCAGAAGAATGTTGCCGGACAAACAAAACTTAACAGCAAGCTTTTGCAGAACGTTGATCATGCTGTTCCGCATAATGCTGTTGTTGGTTATATCCCCAATGTGCCTGCCGCAATCCAGAATTTGCCGCAAAGCATGATCAGCGTAAACAAGAAGCCCATGAAGAAGAAAACGCTCCGCATCATTTATGGTGTTGGCGGATCTTCTATGGAAACAAGGGAATATTTTGAGAAAGCAGGTACAGCTTTGCTTTCTGCCGTAGATATCATAGAGCGTTGTGGGATCAGTACGAAAATCGATCTCGCATTTTTCTTGTCTTATTGCGGCACTGAGTTCCCGCTTCCTACTGTATGTATCAAGAACTACGGAGAGCGTTTCTCTATCCAGAAAGTCAGCTTTCCTCTTGTTCATACCAGCATGTTCCGCAGGATTGGTTTCAAGTGGCTGGAAACTACGCCTATGATAACCAATAGTTCGTTCAGCAATGGTTATGGTTCTCCGCCGACCCACAGCAGCAGCGAAGAAGCAGTGCGCCAGGTATTGAAAGACGGAGGCGTCTATATCAGCAATGACTGGATTAATAGACACGAATGCTCTGTCGAAGAAATTATGAAGAAATTGGAGGTGTTGCAATGAGCGACTTTGATAACCTGCTTGAGGAGTTCGAGAAGACTCCCGTAAAAACTACTCAGGCAGGTAAGAAACTGACAACCACAGCCTGCGTAAACGAGATCGTCAATGGCATTATGGGAGTCATTGCTCAGACGAGCGGTGATGTCATTGTCGAGCAGATGATGCCCAAAATTCAGGAAAAGATCGAGAAAGAGATCGGCGTTATTCCTCCGCGTGTTGTGGTGGAATATCAGGGCCAGCAGAAGATGGTTCAGGGCGCTACTCATGAGAAGTTCGAGCTTGTCCTGGATTATGTGGTAAATGATGTTCCTGTCTATATGACCGGAAAAGCCGGTACTGGCAAGAATGTCATCTGTAAACAGGTGGCCGAAGCCCTTGGGCTTGACTTCTATTTCACCAACTGTGTGACTCAGGAGTATAAGCTGACCGGCTTCATCGATGCCAACGGCAATTACCACGAGACTCAGTTCTATCAGGCCTTCACCAAGGGTGGCCTGTTCTTCCTGGATGAGATGGATGCCAGCATTCCCGAAACTCTGGTAACGCTTAACGGCGCTATCTCCAACAGGTATTTCGATTTCCCTTGCGGCAAGGTCTATGCTCATCCTGATTTCCGGGTGATTGCCGCTGGTAACACTTTCGGCAAGGGTGCGGATATCAACTATTCCGGCAGATATTGCCTGGATGGCGCAAGCCTTGACCGTTTCGCCGTTATCGAAATCGATTACAGCCCCGCTATCGAGAAGGCTATTGCCGGTGACGATAACGAACTGCTGAACTTCGTGCATTCCTTCCGTGCTGCGACGGAGAAGGCAAATGTCGAGTGCATCTGTTCTTACCGTACTATCGAGCGTGTATCCAAGCTCAAGTCTGTCGTAAAAAATCTGTCTGATGTCCTCAAGTCTTCGCTTATTAAAGGCATGGACAAGGATTCCCTTACCGTTGTCATCTCCAATATGGATGATGGCTCTATGTCTACTAACGCCTATTTTAAGGCGCTTAAGAAAATTTAAGGAGGTTATAATTATGTCCTTTGGTTCCAAGTCCGATCATGTCAAGCTCATGTGTGTGCGTGAGGAAACCCACGAAGCTGTGACTGGCTTCGCCTGCGATCTGGCCAAGGCCTGCTCAAAGTATGATCTCAACCCCGCCGTCGGTTCCATCGCCATCGCTACCGATTTCCTGGAGTGCTGCGTGAGAGCCGCTGATGAATGCGGCGTTGGCTTCGACCTCGTTGGTTGGGCCAAGCTCGTCATGAGCCGTATCAACAAGGATGAGAGGAGTGAACACGATGCCTGATACTTCCGCTCTGCGTGTCATGTGTGCCAAGCCCCTGATGGCCGAAGCTGTTGACAAGCTTCTTGACAGCATCAACGACGCTGCCCGTGTCGTCAAGATGCCTCCTGCTGAGCTTATGCTCGTAACCTTTATGGACTTGCTTCGCTCAGCCATCATGACCGGCAGGGAAATGGGCCTCGATGTCGATATCGATGGCTTTGCAAAAGCCCTGAAAGAGTCTCTGGAAGACTCGTAAGTAATCCGATAGTAATTCCCGCAATATGTTGGTACGCAAAAGCGAACTGGCATAATGCAAGCCCGACTACAAAATATTGAAAATGAAAGAAACCCTGAACTTTCAATAGTTCGGGGTTTCTTACTTATGGTGCGGGAGATGGGACTTGAACCCACACACAAACCAGCTATTTCAATAGTTTGCTTTCTCCGTCAGTAATTTCGTAGTAATCCTGCATTCTTTTTATATCATCTTTGATGTCCTTTTCTGCAAGTTTGATATATATATTATGCACTGTCTGGAGGTTGCTCCAACCACCGATTGCCATGATACTTCGTTCACTCCACTTGAGGTGATAGCCAAGGGATGCGAAGCTCCTGCGCAATCCATGTACTCCGACCAATGGAAGTTCTGCCCTTTTGCATACGCTGTTTATCGCCTTGTGAATAGAGTTCGGATGCATAGTAATCAGCTTGCCGGACTCAGGCAGTATTTCCTTAAGGCGTGGAATGAGGATCGGAATGTCTCTTGTTGATGTTGTTGTCTTGTTTGTTTGCTTTGCAACCATCCGGTTGTTTCTGTCGAACACAACAGAACGATAAACATGTATGCTGGTATCTATATCATCAACAGTCAACGGCAAAAGCTCAGACAAACGAAGAGAATGCAGGGCAAGAATGATCGGGAGTTCTGTGTTGCTCCCCCGGCTGACGGCAAGAAGTTTCTGTATCTGCTCATAGTCGAGCCAGTTAAGTTCGTGCCGTGGTATAGCCGGTAAGTTGATGTCGGCTATTGGTTGGTTCTCCGCCTTGAGAGCCGCAGCTACCAATGCCCAGGCATTTGCCAATGTCTTCTCGGAGCATTTGGCAGCCTCCTCATTTAGCATACGCTGCCATGGGATGGCATCTATGTATTGATCTACATAAGGCTTGAATCTGCCTTTGCGTATGTATTCATAGCCTCGGATGGTAGAGGGAGAAAGGATGTTCTCGTTATCTGAGATATATTTATCCAGTATCTCCCCAAGCGTATGCTTTTGAGAGGCATTCTTTCTTTCGAGCAGTCCCGCCTTCAGTGCCCTGGCTTCGGCATAGTATTCAGCTTCTGTTCCTCTGGTTACGGTGATTCGGTGACCCGCTACCATGATCTGCGCTGAATATGATCCTCTCTTAAGCTGCCGTGGCCGGGGCACAATTATCTCGGCCTCTTCCCTTATCTGCTTGCTTCCGCACCAGTTGCAGTATATTGAGTTTTCCTCTATAACCCTTCGGCAGTTCCTGCATTTCATAGCATGTCCTTTCTGAGTTCGCTTATTATATTTTTTTTACGAAATTGGAGCGTTTTTCAGAACGTGATAGTATTGCTATAGCCCTGAAAGCCAAATGCGCTCTCAGGGCATTCTGTGGCTTCTGAAGGGTATTATCCTGCCTGACTTGCTTTATGCTCTTCTTCGGGCATAGTCATGCCATAGTCTCTCAAAGCAAAAGCTGCGTTCTGTTTGTCGGCAATAGATGCATGTCTCCAGCATCTGAGCAACATGGATTCCTCTTCTGTTAGGGTAAGTTCCCTGCCGGTCAGAAGGTAATCTGTAGATACTCCCAGGAAATCGGCAAACAGAACAACAGTGTCCGTGCGGATGGTAAGCGTCTTTCCCGATTTAAGATCGGACATAATAGCCTTGCGTATTCCGAGCTTTACACACATGCTTGACGGTGTTATCCCTCTGGCCTTGCATGTCTTCACTATGCGGTCATACATCGTCTCCATTTCTGCCTCCAAAGTTCGGAAAATAACAACAAAACTATTTACAAGTTCGGTAAATAGTGATATACTATGGCCATAGGTACTGTTTTGCGTACCTATGAGTTTAGTACAATAGTTTGCACTTGTCAACAAAAAAAGGAGGGAAAGGGAAATCACAGATTTCGGAAAAGAAGTAAAAAAGAAACTTATAGACCAGGACAAAACTCAGAAATGGCTTGCTTCTGAAGTCAGAATCAGAACAGGGATCAAGTCTGATCAAAGCTATATCAACAAGATCATCAGGGGCGAGAAGACTTCTTCCAGAGTTACTGCCACTATTTCCGAAATTCTCGGTATCAATGTTTGAGAATCAAGGTAAAAGACAGCAGGCTTATCCAGAAAAGAACTTTCCTTTGCGCGGAGTGCGGAGAAAAGGTCGTCTTCACCAAACGCAAAGAGAAAACAATCCAAGGACACATAAAAGAAGCATACTGTTACAAGTGCAAACGGAAAACAGAACACATCCAGATCGACTGAAAGGAAGTGCCGAATGAGCGAACCCGAAATCGTTGAAGCAGAAGTTCAGAACGAACCTGCTCCGGCAGAGAACAAAGAAGCTCTGGCCGTGAAAGCTTATGAGATGCCTACCAGGGCAGACATGTGGGCTGGCGGTCAGAGCTTTGCTGATGCCATGAGGATGGCAAAGGTGCTGAGTATGGCACCGATGGTTCCTCAGAGCTACCAGAATCAGCCTGGTAACTGTCTTATCGCCATTGATATGGCGCAGCGGATGAACATGCCGCCTATGATGATCATGCAGAACCTGTATATCGTCAATGGCAATCCCGGCTGGTCTGGTCAGGCTTGCATAGCCCTGATCAACGCCAGCGGCAGATTCACTCCGCTGAAATTCAAGGAGGAGCATAACGGTGATGATTTCTCCTGCACCGCCTATGCCACAGAGATCGCAACAGGAGAAGTAGTCTACGGAACTACCGTAGATAAGAAGATGGCAAAGGAATGCGGATGGCTGGATAAGAGCGGCAGCTACTGGAAGAAGATGCCCATCCAGATGGCGAGATATCGTTCTGCCGCGTTCTTCGCCCGGACATACTGCCCTCAGGCTCTGATGGGACTGTACACAGAGGATGAGCTGTATGATATCAAAGGCTATCCAAAGGAGGATGGTAAGTGACAAGTGT
>JAGCZI010000143.1 GCA_017960085.1 Bacteroidales bacterium | reverse complement strand
GGAGCCATAGCTGAGTGGTCAGGAAGAGCGTAGCCTTTCTTGAACTTGAACTCACCTTTCTTTGCAGTCCATTTCTTGGCAGCATTGTCGATGTCAGCATCAGCAAGCTCGTTTACCTGATTTTTCCAGTTCTTGTTGGCATCCTTGATAGCTTTGACAGCTTTGTCATAAGCCTCTTTGGGAGCGCCGATAGCGTCATCGTAAGCCTTGTTGGCAGCGTTGATAGCGCGGTCACGGGCAGTGCCATATTCATTCTCGAAGAGAGTTGAGTCACGGAGAACGTCAGCGAAGAGGGGAGCCATTGCTTCAGCCTCATCTTCCAGAGCCTGAGCTTCTGCAAGATAGTCGAACTCCATATCGTTGAGGAGACCTTTCCAGAATTCAGCCTCAGCCTTCTTTGACTCGAGCTCATATTCGTCGATCAGAAGTCTCTCTGCAATCCAGTCATCCTGCATATCTCTCATATAGAGGTCAATACCGAACTCATCCCAAAGTGCATCGGACAGTTCCGGATCAAGACCAGTTTCCTTTGCAAGGAGATACATATAATACATGCCATAGAGCATCTCCTGGTCTGCCTGATACTCAAGATACCAAGCTTTCAGGTCAGCAGCTGCCTTGTCATAGTTGGCTTTGATAGCTGCGAGAGCAGCAGCCTCTTCGTCTGACATAGCGAGCTTCTCGATCTCGATAGCTGCGAGAGCGTCCTCAAGGTCTTTCTGAGCCTGTGCCAAAGCGGCCTGTGCGGCAAGAAGAGCAGCCTGATTGTTGAGCCTGTCCTGCTCCATCAGGTCGAGGATGTTGGCAATCTGCTGATCAGCCTGAGCCTGTGCTATTGCGTTCTGAATTTCCTTAGCGATAGCGTCAGCAGTCTTTTCTCTAGCAGCAGCCTGCTTTACAGCAGCCTTTGCCTGGATGAAAGCAGCATCAGCAGCTGCGACAGCTTCATTAGCCTTTACCAGATCTCCCAAACGGTCGAGGTAACGGGCGTGAGCCAGCCTCATCTCTCGAACTCCTTCGGGTTCGTTTTGGGGAATACAAGAAGTGAAGATGCCACCCATAAATAGCATCGCCACCAGTGAATAAATAATCTTTTTCATAAAAAAATTGTTAAGTGTTTGTATTTGGTTAAACAATAATGCCAGTAAATTGCCTCAAATATAAATATTAATTTTTTTACAACAAAATATTTTTGTTAATAACTATGTTCATTAATAAAATCTTGCTCGGTTGTCTTTAAGTCCGGCTTCCTCAGAAATCACTGAACTGAGGAACTGCTGGCGGTACTGAGCTTCCTGTGAAGTGCGCATAGCGACATCTTCCTCGGTGTAGTATGCACCGGCCTCGCTGTCGAGCACCTGGAACAGGTATACACCGATCTGGCCTTTGACGGGACCGCATATCTTGCCTTTGGGAGCAACAGACACTGCGCCTATGAAGCTCGGGTCGAGACCGCCGCCGGTAGAGCCGAACGAAACTCCGCTCTGGTGGCTTACTGTCGTGCCGAGGGCGTCCGCCATCTGCTCGAGAGTAGCCAGACCCTTGGTCTTGGCGTTGACATCGTCAGCTGCGATCTGCAGCCTCTTTTCGAGGGCAAGCTCATTATAAATATCGGTACTTACTTCGTTGATCGGCACATAGCCCTCCTTGCGGGCCTTTGTCAGGGCCGCTACGAAGTAATACTTGTTGTCGACGGTTATCACGTCGCTCACCTGACCCTCCTTGGCGTCGAAGGCCCAGGAAACTACTTCGCGGGCATTGTCGACTGTGCCTATGCGGCGGGTAGCCTCGGTTATGCGGGTGGCCGGGGTGACGGGGAGGTCATCCTCCCTGACTGCGGCGGTGAAGTTGTCGTATTTGCCGTCAGCTTTGTCGGCAAGCGCGGTAGCCTTCATCAGATAATCACGATAGGTATCGTCGCTCGCAGTAATATTCTTGGTGAGGGTAGCCAGCTTTACGCGCTCGCCCGGCTTGGTGCGGTCGGTGACCTTGAGCACGGCGATTGCCTGAAGTGAAGACAGGCGCACTGCGACAGCCTTGCCTACAGGCAGGTCGAAAGCGGCGTTGAACTCGTTGAAGTTGTTAGCTTCGTTGAAGGCCTGGGTCAGCCAGCCCATCTCGCGCAGGTCGTCATAGCTGCGGCCGGCGTTGATGACGGCGGCTACAGAGTCAGCCTTGGCTGCATTGTCCGGGTCGAAGAGCTCATACCATACATATATAGAGTCGGGCATAACCTTGCGGTCTGCTACGCGGACTGCCGAAAGGACGTTGCCTTCCTGAAGGATTTCGCTTACAGGGCCTACGGTGACTCCCCTTGCAGGGAAGGCATAGTCCTGGAAAGCGGCAGGGATGTCATCCTTGCCTACATAGACTTCGCTCCAGCGGCTGTCTGAATTCAGGGAGATGAAGTTGCGGGGATTCTCGGCGTCTGCGAACTCGGCGACGAGGGTTTCGAACTCAGCCCTCTGGGTGTCGATGTCTTCCTGTGAAGGAACAACCTCGAACATCACGTATTCGATATCGCGGTTGGCAGTCTGCTTGAGCTGCTCCTTATGTTTATTATAGTATTGCTTGATTTCATTGTCAGTGATGTTGAGGAGGCTGTCATCTGCGAAACCTACTGTTACCATCACGAAATCCACGTCGCTGGTAAGGTTGTTGGCCTCGATGGCGAGGTCGTTCTGCAGCTTGTTGAATATAGAACTGTTGTAAAGCAATGCGTCATACTTGCCGTAGAGCTGCTGTTTGTAGATCTGGTCGCGGAGATAGTCCCAGTAAGCGGCGTATGAACCGGTGGCGTCATAGTCGATGTTCTGGATGAACTGCGACAGGGCCTCGCGGCTGAAGTTGCCGTTCTCATCGAGGAAAGTGGTCTGGGAAGTGAGGACCGGAGAGATGTTGGTGCCCTGGGTAAGGTCGTACATCTCCTGGTCGCCTACTGCCAAGCCTGCGTCAGCAGCCTTGGGCTCGAACACGTAGCGGTCGAAATAGTTCTGCCAAGTGTAGTCGCGCACCTGTGAGAGCTGCTCTTCTGAAGAAAGGCTCTGGCCATAGAGCATCTCCATAAGGTTCTTGTTCTGCTCAACGGCGGTGTAGTATTCCTGATAAGTGATTGTCTTTCCGTTCATAGAACCGACCTTGTTGTCGGCTGACATTCTCTGGAAAGTGGTCGAAAGGGTTGAAGGGTCGATAATAAACGACAATAGCGAGAGCGCTATAAGGATTGTTATGAACACTCCGAGCTTTACACGGATGTTTTCAAGTACAGCCATCTATTTAGTTAAGTTTAAGTTTTAATATTTTCATTTACAGCGGCTTATGAGCCTATTTGCGGCGATCATACCACACACAAGGACGCAAAAGTAAACAAAAATACTCTATTTAGATGCTTCTTTTGTTAAAAACGTTGCAGCGGACCGACAAAATTAACGCTGTCAAAATAAAACCAGGTGCTGTCGCGGTCGATGCCGTAAGAGTCGAAGGGGTGGCGGATGATGGCGTTCTCGGCTTTTTCGTCGGACTCCATTCCGTAGCCCTGCATCAAGCCCTGGGGAGAATACATCTCTATATAACAATCGGTGTAGATCTTTTTGGCGTCACGGTCCCAGTAGATAGTGTCGGTCAGGGTGTGTTCGCCTTTGGTGTGGTTCTGGATGTGGACGTTGCCGAAGGCAAGCCACTGTTCCTGTCCGGCGAGGGTGGTGTGACGGGCCCCGTCGGAATTGAGCTGCGTCTCGAGCAGCCCGTCGGCCGTATATCCGAGCACTTCGAAACCTCCGCTGTAAAGTTCGTAGGCCTGCATATTGCCGTCTGCGTCCTTATAGTCGAAGCGCTCCATACGTGCGGCCCGCATATCATAGGTGAGGTTGTCCCGCTGGTAGCGGCGTGCAACCATCCCTTCCACCGTCTGCACGGGGACAACCGTGAAGTCGATGGGCGGATTATCAACATCGGTGCCTTTGCACGAAGCAAGGGCACCGATGATAAGGATTATGAGGGCAGTCCTTTTCAATTATTTGAGAGTGCGGACTGTTGTGGTTTCGCGCATACCTGAGCAAGAAACGGTGTAGCTGTTGCCGTCCTGGACGTCATACATAAAGGCGTCGGCCTGCTGAGGGAAATATCTGCGGTACTGGCCTGAAAG
>JAGCZI010000020.1 GCA_017960085.1 Bacteroidales bacterium | reverse complement strand
TTGCAGAAGTCCACGTAGCACATATTCTCGATGGCACGGGAGCTGGCCATCATAGTGGCATAGACCGACCGTGACGCAGGCCAGGAAGCCACATTCAGCAAAAGGTCGTAGGCATTGTCTTCATTGCGCAGCCACACCGGGAAGCGCAGGTCGTAGCACACCGACAGGCAGATGTTCCAGCCCCGGTAGCAAACCACAGTCTTGCTGCGGCCGCAGCTGATCACCTTGTCCTCGCCTGAGAATGAAAAAGCGTGCCTTTTGTCGTACTGGAATACCTCGCCCTTTTCAGTGACGAAATAAAGCCGGTTGAAGGCCTTGCCGCCGTCCCTGACGAGGATTGAGCCCGCCACAGCACATCCGGCGCGGGATGCAGCGTCAAGCATAGCCCCGAGAGTGGGGCCTCCGCAAGGCTCTGCGTAATCGAGATTGAATGTGAATGCCGTATTGAAGAATTCGGGGAAAACCAGAAGGTCAGGCGCTCCGCGCTCAGCCACATAACTGTCGACGGCACGGCTGAAAGACTCACGGTTGCCGTGAGGATCTTCCCAGCGGGAATCAAGTTGGCACAAAGCAAGCTTCATATCGATGATATCGCCGCTAATGTACAAAAAAAGACGGCTGAAAGAGCCGTCTTTTATGTATCAGACAGAAAAAAAATTACTTCTTAGCGAAAAATTCTTTAGCCTTGTCTATCGGAACGAGATCCTCGTCAAAAGCATAAGCACCTGTGCGCTCTGATTTGACCATGCGGATGCACTTCACTACATTTTTCTGGGTTTTGTCACCGCGGAAACCTGCAACTGCTTTCTTTGCCATAATTCTAGGATTTTAACAATTATTTAATCTCGCGATGGAGGGTTACCTTCCTCAGATAAGGATTGTATTTCTTGCGCTCCAGACGCTCTGTCGTGTTCTTTTTATTTTTGGTGGTTACGTATCTTGAGATACCCGGAACACCGCTTTCTTTCTGCTCGGTGCATTCCAGAATAACCTGTACCCTGTTACCTTTCTTTGCCATGGCCTGTGAATTTTAAACGATGTCGATTAAACCTTTTTCCTGTGAACGCTTAAGGGTTGCGGCGAGACCGTTCTTGTAGATAGTCTTCATACCGTTGCAAGACACCTTAAGAGTGATGAACCTCTTCTCCTCCTCTGACCAGAATTTCTTAGTCTTCAGGTTGGGGGCGAATTCGCGTTTTACACGCCTTCTTGAATGGGAAACGTGGTTTCCAATCATTCTGGTCTTTCCTGTAACTTGACAAACTCGTGACATAGTATACTGATTTTTATATATTTCTGCTTTTGGGGGCTGCAAATATCAATAATTAATTTTTAATAAGCAAATTATTTTGCTTTTAAAACAATCTTTAGCAACCTGTTCCATCTTATATTCCTCGGGAAGGGCTTGTTATGGTCCGTAGAGAGCCATATCACAGAGGGTTTGCCCACGATGTGAGTCTCCGGAACGAAGCCCCAGTAACGGGAATCAAGAGAATTGTGGCGGTTGTCGCCCATCATAAAATAATAATCATACTTGAAGGTGTAGCTGTCTGCGGGAGTTCCGTTGATATAGAACTGGCCGTCCTTCTCCACAAGCTCGTTGTCCTCATAGACGTCGATGATGCGGCGGTAGAGAGCGATGTTGTGCTTGTCGAGGGTCACGGTCGCGCCTTTCTTCGGAATCCAGAGGGGGCCGTACTCATCCCTCGTCCAGCCGGTGTCGGTGAAGGGGAAGAGCATCAGCATCTCCTGGCTGCCGCTCTGGTATTCAGTCTCGATGTTCGCAGTCACTGAGACTACGTTCTTGAGAGCCTTTACCTTTTCGAGCGCCTCGGCAGTGAGGAACAGCGAAGGATAGCCTGGCATAGTCTGGTTGAACCAGGTCTCCCCTACATTCACTCCGATGTCCGAAAGCACTTTGGGATTGATGGACGATCCGTCGGTGACGACTGCGTAACTGTACTGGATACCTTTGAAATCCTTCTGCTTGAGGCCGTTCACGTAGACTTCCCCGTCGATGACCCTGAGGCTGTCACCGGCCACCGCCACGCAGCGCTTCACATAATGGTCAGTCTTGTCGGCCGGGCGGGAGATCAAAGGACCGTAAGTCCTTTCGGTGTACTCCTTGCCGTTGAAACGCACGTGAGTGTAGTAATCATCTGCCGGAAGCCTTGACAGCACAGTGTCGCCGTGAGGGAAATTGAAGACCACATAGTCGTCGCGCTGCACTCCTGAGAAGCCCTTCAGCCTGCGGTATTTCACCTTAATGCCTTCGACATAGCAGGGTTTGAGACTGCCGGGGAAGACATTATGCATAAAAGGCATCGAAACGGGATGCTCGGGAACCCTCGGCCCATAGCTGAGTTTGTCCACGAACAGGAAATCCCCCGTCATAAGGCTCGATTCCATCGAAGACGAAGGAATCTTGAAGGACTGGAAGAAAAAGATGTTAATGAACGTCACGAGGATTACGGCGAAGATGATGTCGTCGAGCCAGTCGTTCCACGCACTGCGCTTCTGCCCTTCCTTGTAGCGCTTCTTCCAGAAGTTCCAGCGGACCTTCTTTGTGATGAAGATGTCAAAGATCACTCCCAGGCCGAGCAACCACCAGTAGTTGCCCAACCAGACTACCCATAGAACATAGAGTACGGCCCATATACCGAACCGTACCCATTTGTTCTTCAAGTATGATTGTTTTTCAGCCAAGTTTATTCCTTAACTGAATTTACAATTGCTTCGAATGCTTTAGGATCATTCATAGCCAGGTCAGCGAGGACCTTGCGGTTGAGGCCGACGTTCTGGGCGTTGAGCTTACCCATAAACTGAGAGTAAGTCAAACCGTGCTGACGTGCAGCAGCGTTGATACGGGTGATCCACAGGGCGCGGAAGTTGCGCTTTTTGGTTTTGCGGTCACGGTATGCGTAGGTAAGACCTTTTTCGTATGTGTTCTTTGCAACGGTCCATACATTCCTTCTTGACAGGAAATTACCGCGGGTCTCTTTCAGGACTTTCTTACGGCGTGCTCTTGAAGCAACCGAATTTACACTTCTAGGCATAATTTTGCGTTTTTGAATGTCAGCGCCGGACTTCGTCCGGACTTGTCAGCTGTCCACTCGGTTAATAATAATGATTTACTTGACCAGCAGAGTTCTGATTCTCTTGTTGTCTGCAGGGGTAACGATGGCGATGTGGCCGAGGTTCCTTTTCTGCTTGTTGGTCTTCTTGGTGAGAATGTGGCTGTGATAAGCGTGTCTTCTCTTGATTTTACCGGATCCGGTGAGCGTGAAACGCTTCTTTGAACCGGAATTCGTTTTCATTTTAGGCATTTTCGATAGTTTTTATTTGTTTGTCGTAATGTTTACTTTTTGGTAGAGGGTCCGATCATCATAATCATCCTCTTGCCTTCGAGCTTCGGCAGCTGCTCCACCTTGCCGTAATCTTCAAGTTCGATTGCGAACCTGAGCAGGAGCTTCTCGCCCTGCTCCGAGAAAAGGATCGAACGGCCTCTGAAGAACACGTAGGCTTTCACCTTGCTGCCCTCCTTGAGGAAGTTGATGGCGTGTTTCAGCTTGAACTGGAAATCGTGCTCATCAGTCTGGGGACCGAACCTGATCTCTTTGATCACGACCTTGGATGCATTAGCCTTCTGCATCTTGGCCTTTTTGCGCTGCTGATACTGGAACTTCTGATAA
>JAGCZI010000142.1 GCA_017960085.1 Bacteroidales bacterium | reverse complement strand
GGGTCTGGATCTTGGCTCTTGCGACCGATGTCTTCACCGAACGGCCGTTTATTATCGGAATGGACAGGGTGACTCCCACTCCGCCGGCTACATTGTCGGCCAGCTGGTCGGCGAAAGGACGGTCAAGATTGTAGATATTACGGGTCGAAACCGAGGCTGAAGCCGATATCGACGGAATGGCTGAAGCGTGTGCGATGTCTTCAGAAAGCTTGGCGGCCTCGATGCTCAAACGCCCGCTCTTCATATCGGGAAGGATATCCTCGGCGACGCTGTACACCGACGACACCGTCGGCAGGGCTGCAATCACGTTCTCGTCGCCGATTTCGGGATAGAAGACCGAGAAGTCTTCATTCAGGCCGAGTTCCAGTAGCTGCTTGAGGTTCAAGGTGTACTGGGCGAGCGAAGACTCGTTGACTGCGAGCTGATAGAGGTCGCTGCTGTACTGGCTTTCCATCTGGGCATACTCGCTGAGGCTTATCGAACCCTCATCGTACATTGCCTTGGCTCTCTCCCACTGCGCTTTCGCAGACTCCACTGTATTCTGCGCGGTGGTCACGCTCTCTTTCGAGTACAGGATATTCAGGTATGCCTGCGTAACCGCCACCTCAATGCTGTTGCGGGCCGCTTCAATGTTGTATTCACCGGCCATAGCGTTGATCTCCGCCTGACGGATGCTGTTGTTTATCCTGCCTCCGTTGAAAAGGGTGACACCGCTCGACAGGGCGTAGTTGCCGGAATAGTACGGATCGACCCCGTTATTGAAAGCTATGTTCTGCGAAGATGAAGCGTTAAGGGTAGGAAACCTCGACGCCTGAGCCTGCAGCAGGCTCTCCTCAGCCGCAGCGTGATTCAGCTGCGCATTCTGCACCTGGATGTTGTTGGTACGGGCATAATCTATACATTCCCTGAGAGTCCACTGCCGGGCTATTGCAGGAAAGGCCGAAACGGCCAGGAAGCATAGTGCCACAAATAAAATCCGTCTCATTGCAAACTGTTGTTAATTTTTCCGCAAAATTAGCGAAGTTGCAACGCCACGAAAATAAAATAGACGAAAAGGGGGATTCTGTCGACGAAAAGGTTATTCTGCTCTCCGGGGCACGAGTGCCATCACGACCTGAAGCACGAGATACCAGACGAAAACTATGAAAAGCATCAGGAAGAAGACGGAGAAGAAAGGCAGGCGGTCCTGCCTGAATACGATGCAGAGAACTATTGCGGCAACGACGCCTGCAAAGAAAATCCTCCTTGTGACGGCGACAGATTTCGCAGCCGCCTTGCCTTTGAGAGAGAACATCGGGACCGCACTGACAAGAAGCAGGGCCAGAACTACTGAGATAACAGGAATGAACCAGCTGCTGCGAAGCAGCGAAAGCACGACACCGTCAGCTCCGTGCTGCATACATACGTGGCCATACGCCACGGCCGCCCCGGCAATCATCGCAAGCGCAGGGGTCGGAAGTCCGATGAATGACGACTTCTGCCGTTCATCCAGATTGAACTTGGCAAGCCTTACGGCCGACAGGGGGACAATCAGCAGAGATATGAATGCCACCCAGGACGGGTAGCCGTCGTTGATTTTATAATACCAGGAGAAGAGCATCAGCGCAGGAGCCAGCCCGAAGGTGACCAGGTCACTCAGCGAGTCCAGCTCCTTGCCGATGTCCGAATATGCGCCCAGCGCGCGGGCGGCGGCACCATCGCAGAAATCAAACACAGCCCCGGCCAGAATGAAGCAGAAAGCCGGCCACCAGTAGCCCCACAGCGTCAGGATGACGGCTGCGGCGCCACACACGATATTGAGACAGGTTATGATGTTCGGGATGTGCCTTTTCATAATTCAGCTATTTGATGCCGAGTTTGGTCTTGATAGCCTTGGGAAGGGCATCCTTATGAACGAGGATGTTGAGAGTCTTGTACCTTACGAAAGAGTCTGAAACGTACCAGATTCCGTCGTATTTGCCTGTAACGCCCCAAGAGTTCTTCACCATAAAGTATTTGGTACCCCTCTGGTCGACTGCGGTGCCGTAGATGTGCATACCGTGGTCGTCTGTGGTCTCCTTGTTGTCAAATGCCTTCTGGCGCATTTCCTGGGTGATGGTCATCTCAGGAACATTCTCCCTCATCGCTGCCAGAGCTTTGGCCTTGTCCTCAGCTGACACTCCGACCCAGCGGGCCTGGTCGCTGCCGGCTTCCTCCACTACCTGCACGTCAGGCATAACGCCGATGCCCTGACGGTCGAAACCGCTCTCGCTGACATCTGAGCCCCACGCGATAGTGTAGCCCTTGTCGATGGCATTGTACATAACCTCCATCAGTTCGTCGATAGGAAGGTTGTACGAAGGAGTCCAGCGCCAGTTGTCGGGAACCTCGACTGCAAACTCAGTGTAGAAAGGATGGTGTGTGAATGAAGTCAGGGATACATAGTCGTCAAGATTAGTCAGGCCGATCGCATCCCTGTACTGCTGGGGAGTGTAGGTCTTGCCTTTGTACTGGAAAGTCTCAGGGCAGGCTCCGAGGTATGCATCGACGATGCCGCGGAAGCCATTCTGCCAGGCTGTAGAGAGGTGGCGGTTGGGAACTTTGACAATGGCCTGGAGATAGCCTTTGAGAGCGCTCTCCATTTCGCTGTGCATATGGCGGGTCTCACCGTAGTTGAGACCGTCCATAACAGAGTTGGGCACGATGCCGTAGGCCTTGATGGTTTCGATTACGTCGCCGAAATCACTTCCCTGTCCGAAGTTGAGGGCACCGTCGAGGCGGATGTATTTCTCTGCCTTGTCCTGGTAAGCCTTGCTGACCACGAACATTTCGCTCAGGTCGAGGTCAGGATCTTTGTAACCTTGACGGAGCAGCTCGCTCTCAAGGAAAGAGATGGTAGAGAAGCACCAGCAGGTGCCGGAGCTGGCCTGATTCTTCACTGATGTGATAGGCAGTTCCTTGACAACCGTGAATTGATAGGTCTTGGCAGGTGCGGGAGTGGCTGCGCTTTGCGCGAAAGCACCGAAGGAGATTGCGAACAATGCAATGATTGAGAGTAGTTTTTTCATTTCTTTATTCAATAAAATAATAATATTTCAGCCAATATTCGAAGAGCGGGTCGATGAGTGACACATTGCCGTCATCGTCCATCGTTATGATTTCTTTCTTGAGCAGGGAATCCCTGACCCTGGCCACGTGGGCGGAGCTGATCAGGTTGTACTGTTCCAGGATGTCCGCCGAGCAGAACCGCGACACCTTCTCGTTGACAGCCATCAGGAAATTGACCTGGTTGTTAGTCAGATCCCTCATTATTTCCTTGAAATTGGAATCGTGGACATAGATGAGGGACTCCCTGGCCTGGGTTATGATTCTCTGGTTGATATAGCCGATGGTGCTGTCATAGCAAATCGATGCGAAGTGCTGGGTATACCAGGGATGCCCCTTGCAGAAGTCATATATTTCTTCCGCCATATCCTGTTCTATCACCCTGCCGGTACGCTGGAATGTAGATATGATATAATTGGTGAACGGCTTGCGTTCGATAGCCCCTAGGCTTATCTTCTCTATGTCGCTGCCGAAACTGCCAAGCTCGTTGAAGATATACTTCATTCGGTTGATGCAGGAGCCGGAAAAGATGTACGACACGGAGCTGTGCCTGCGCACTATTGAAGAGTAATCTTCGAGGAACTTGTCCCCAAGTTCAAAGCCCAGGATGTTCTGGAACTCCTTGAAGTAGATGACTATGTTCAGACCGAAATGCTGCGCCATCATATCCGGCAGGTCCATCAGTATGTTTTCGGATATGTTAGTCGTGTCGATGTCGAGCGGCAGCGGTGACAGGATGTTGTAGCGGTCGAAGACGGGAAGCATCTCCCGGGAGAGGATCTCCAGGAACTGGGCCTTGGAGCGGATATTGAAAAGGTCGAAAACTATGACAAGGTCCCTGTGGCCGCTTTTCTTCAAGGTCTGCAGCACATTCTTTACAAGGGATGTCTTGCCTGTCTTCGGCGAACCGTAGATGACGGCTTTCTTTTTATTTTTAACGCATTTGAGCAGCCTGGCAGTTTCGTCGTTTCGCGCTATGAACTGCGCTCCTTCAGCCGGCTTCTCATAAGCGAAGAGTATTTCCATATCAAAAATAACACTTGCGTTACAAAAGTAACAAAAAAATTTGCGGGTACAAATAAAAACAGTATATTTGCACTCCCAAAGAAGGACGACAGCTGTTAAGCTTTTGAAAAAGAGATATTTAGTATTTGACAATATCCGCTTGCAGCTATAAATTTTTAAAAAATTTATTTTTTATGTACGCAATCGTTGACATTGCTGGACAACAGTTCAAGGTTGAGAAAGGCAACCAGATTTTTGTAAACCGTCTGGCAGCTGAGGAAGGTTCCTCAATCGACTTTGACAAGGTTCTCCTTACCGACAATGACGGCAACGTCCAGGTCGGAGCCCCCTATGTAAAGGGTGCAACTGTGAAAGCTACCGTAATGGAGCACTGCAAGGCTGACAAAGTTATCGTTTTCCACAAGATCCGCCGCAAAGGTCTGACCAAGAAAAACGGACATCGCCAGTACCTTACCAAAATTCAAATTGAAGAAATCGCATAATTAAAACGTTTAGATTATGGCTCACAAAAAAGGTGTCGGTAGTTCAAAGAACGGCCGCGAATCGGAAAGCAAACGCTTAGGCGTGAAATTGTTCGGCGGACAGGTTGCCAAAGCTGGCAATATCCTCGTGCGTCAGAGAGGTACTGTTCACAATCCTGGCCAGAACGTCGGAATGGGCAAAGATCATACTCTTTACGCTTTAACTGACGGTGTGGTAACTTTCAGGAAGACCAGGGAAAACAAATCATTCGTATCTGTCCTTCCCGTACAGGAAGCCTGACAGTTCTGAAGACTTAGAAAAGAGCGCTTGATTCAAGTGCTCTTTTTTTTTGTTATATTTGTCTATTATGATGATTTGGTTAGTATTCATAGCCCTTACAATACTCAGCCTGCTGGTTCAGGGCACTCTCAAGAGCAGGTTCGCAAAGTATTCCCAGATACCTCTGAGTTCCGGAATGACCGGAGCGCAGGTAGCCCAGAAGATGCTTTACGACAACGGTATCTATGATGTCAGCGTCGTACCCACCAACGGCAGTCTCACCGACCACTACGACCCCACCAAGAAGACCATCTCCCTCAGTGAGGACGTGTTCAACAGCTGCAGCATCGCTGCCGCCGCCGTTGCCGCCCACGAAACCGGCCACGCCATACAAGACGCCACTTCCTACGCCCCGCTGCGTATGAGGTCCGCCCTCGTGCCGGTGGTCAACTTTGCTTCTATGACTGTGCAGTGGGTCATTCTTGCCGGTATGCTGCTCGTCAATGTATTCCCCAACCTCCTCTGGATAGGAATAGCGCTGTTTGCCGTCACTACCCTCTTCAGTATCATAACACTTCCGGTGGAAGTCAATGCCAGCAGCCGCGCCGTCACGTGGCTCACGAATGCCGGCATAGTCGACTATGACACAAGACCGATGGCCGTCGATGCTCTCAAGTGGGCTGCATACACCTACTTCATAGCTGCCATCAGTTCTTTGGCTACCCTTCTTTATTATATAGGAATAGCAAGGAGATAATCTATATGAAACGTTATATGACCGGCATTGTCGCTCTGACTGCGATACTGTCATTAACTTCGTGTACCAAGACCGTCCTTTTCAACGGCCGAAATTTCAACAACTGGGAGTTCTTCCTCGTCGAAGACAGATCCGGGCAGCAGGTGCCTTTCGAAGATGTTTTCAGCATCACTGACGGAAAAGAAATCTTTATCATCGGCCAGCCGTACGGTTATATGAGAACTGCGAAGCCCTACTCAAACTACCATCTGCACGTGGAATACACCTATCCTGAAATGCCCGGCAACAGCGGCATTTTCGTCAACGCGCAGATTCCGCCGGACAAGAGATGGCCGCCCTGTCTCGAGAATCAGCTTTCCGCCAACAACGCAGGTGATATGCTTATGGTAGGCGGTACTGACTGCGACGAAATTACTGACGAAACCAGGGCCTGGGCGAAGGCAAACGGCCGCAGCCCCGTCCTGAAAAAGAAAGAGGCGCCTTCTGAATTCATTGTAGGAGACTGGAACCAGGTAGACATTATCTGCGAAGGCAACCACATCACGACATACGTCAACAATGTGCTTCAGAACGAGTGCACCGGCTTCACTTACGACAACGGATACATCTGCCTCCAGAGCGAAGGCACACCCATAATGTTCAGGAATATCTGGCTTAAGAAACTGTAAACAGTCCCGGCGACAGACGACGCAGGGTTGTTCTCTACCTGAGAGCAGCCCTGTGTTTGTTTTCGAAAGCGCCCAGGATCTTGCCCATTATCCTTTCGACATCGCTGTCGGTGAGGGTTTGGTCGGGATTCTGGATGACGAAGTTCATAGCGTACTGTTTCTTGCCGGCAGGAATCTTGTCGCCGCGGTATACGTCGAACAACGATACGTTCTTGAGCATCTGCTTTTCTGTCTGGAAAGCTGTCTTGCGCAGCTCGCTGAAAGGAACGTTCTCGTCGAGGAGAAGGGCAAGGTCACGGCGAACCTCGGGATAGCGGGGCATCTCTTTGTACTTAACCCTGCTGCGACGAACGATTTCGAACAGAACCGGCCAGGATATCTCGGCTGCAAACACCTGCTGCTTGATGTCGAAAGCCTTGAGCAACTTCTTGGATACGGTGCCGAGAGTAGCGAAGGTCTTGCCCTGGAGCTTGTACTGCATTCCTTCCGCGAAGATATCTTCGGGAGCAGGGACTGCCTCCATTGCATAGAGATCCATTCCGAGCCTCTTGACCAGTGTCTCGAGATATCCTTTGAGGAGGAAGTAGTTTCCTGCGGGAATCTCATTCCTCCAGGCCTTCTCTGCAGGTGAGCTCATCAACAGCACCATACTTGTGTGCTCGCCGTAGTTGGCAAGATTGTTCCCGCTGAGCGGATCGTCTTCCTTACAGCGGTAATTATATACATTGCCTATCTCATACAGCCTGAGGCTGCCGCACTGGCGCTTGATATTGTAGGACACAACCTCGAGGCCGCCGAAAAGAAGGGTCTGGCGCATACAGTCCAGATCGGCGCTCAGGGGATTGAGCAGCTTCACGAGACTGGCCGAAGGATAAGTCTCCAGATTGTCATAGTAAGAACTCTTGGTGAGGGAATTGTTCATTATCTCGAGG
>JAGCZI010000141.1 GCA_017960085.1 Bacteroidales bacterium | reverse complement strand
TGCCATCCGGGTCAATATTCTGGCCTCAAAGGCCTGCATAGCACTCGACAACGTCGGGATCTACTGACGTGTTACTTGACTTTGCGGAAATAGTTCCTCGTGGTACCGAGAATGGTCGGGGATGACTGCTCCTGAACCATTTCTTTGCCATTTATGCTAATTGTCCAGACGACTTTTATTGAACTGTACGTCTGGCTGAAAGCAAGTTTGTCTCCAATCAGCAGATAATATTTGCCATTGTGTTCCGCGTTCGGGTCCGAGTAGGTAACCAGGCCATCTTTTAAGTACTTGACGCGATAATCCAGATCCCAAGTATTTACGACTTGACCATCTCTGAGCAGTTCCGACTTGTATGCCTCCCACTCGCCTTCAAATGAAGAAGCCAGAGGACTGGTCTTTGCAGCAGAGTAATAGGAGACAGAGTGATTGTAGTGGAAATGCTCTGGATATATCATATTTTCCAATCCATCTGTCTCGATAACCATAGATGTCTGAGTAACGGAAGTGACTACTCTTTCAGGGACATCGGGATTGATGCTGATACGAAGACCCGATAAACTGTGGGATTGGACGACACTTCCGTACTGTCCGTTATCCAGATTGATCCATAATGCCAAGTCTTCGAAATAATGCACATAAACAGCGTTGTCGGCGTTGTATTCAACACTGCTTACCAATTCTCCGTCAAGAAAGTAGTCGACTTTGTCAAGTTCCCAGACTGTACCCAAAAAGAGTTTTTGATCAGTAATGGCAGGATCTTCCTTTTCACATCCGGCCAGTATGAGAAGCATTAAAATAAAAAGGGATCCGTATTTTCTTGCCGATACGGATCCCATGATTTTAGACCTGGTCATTTCTTGTGCTGCACTGCGGCGCGCTCTACGGCGAGGCACGCCTTGTAGTTCTCGAGATAGGCTTCGAAGCCTGCCACGTCCTCAGGGGTAGGAGCAATTTCCACTCCGGTGTTGCCGGCGAAGACTATCTTGTCGAGGAAGTCGGGAAGAGACATACCTCCGGGGTTGTTGACCAGGTAGGAGCCGAGGATGGCAATGCCCCAGGCACCACCTTCGCCGGCCGTCTCCATCACGGAGATCGGAGAGTCGAGAGCGGCGGCCAGGACGCGCTGGCCTACTCCTTTGACCTTGAACAAACCTCCGTGGCCGGTGATGCGGTCCACTTTGACCTTCTCCTCCTTCAGCAGGACGTCGTTGCCGATCTTGAGCACACCGACGGTGGCGTAAAGGATGCTGCGCATAAAGTTGGACAGAGTGAAGCTGTCGTTAGCGGAGCGGACGAAGAGCGGACGGCCTTCTGCAAAGCCGGTGACGGGCTCTCCTGAGATGTAGTTGTATGAAACCAGACCGCCGCAGTCGGCATCACCCTTGTCGGCAGCATCGAACAGCCGCTGGAAAATCTTGCCTGTGTCAACGCGGACACCCATCAGTTCCTCATACTCCTTGAACAGGCCTACCCAGCCGTTGAGGTCGGAAGTGCAGTTGTTGCAGTGGACCATTGCGACGAGGTTGCCGTCGGGGGTGGTGACCATATCGATCATCTCGTTAGGCTTTGACAACTCCTTCTCGAGAACGATCATCGAGAATGAAGAAGTGCCGGCTGAGACATTGCCGGTGCGGGGCCTTACTGCATTGGTGGCTACCATACCGGTGCCTGCATCGCCTTCAGGAGGACACAGGGGAACACCTGCGTGGAGGTGTCCGGAAACGTCGAGGCGTTTTGCACCGTTTTCTGTCAGGCGGCCTGCCGGCTCGCCGGCATTGAGGACCTTCGGCAGTATGTCGCCAAGTTTCCAGTCGAATCCGTAGGGAGCGACGAGCTTGTCGAATTTCTCAATCATATCGGCCCTGTAGTTTCCGGTCTCGGGATCGACAGGAATCATACCTGAAGCATCGCCTACGCCGAGCACTTTCTCTCCGGTGAGCTTCCAGTGGATATAACCGGCAAGAGTGGTGAGGTAGTCGATCCCGGCTACGTGCTCCTCCTTGTTCAGGATGGCCTGATAGAGGTGTGAAATGCTCCAGCGCAGAGGGATGTTATATACGAACAGTTTTGAGAGGGCTGCAGCCGCTTCGCCGGTATTGGTGTTGCGCCAGGTGCGGAAAGGAACCATAAGGTGTCCTTCCTTGTTGAAAGGCATATAGCCGTGCATCATAGCGCTGATGCCGATGGCGGCCAGATGTTCGATCTCAACGTCATAACGTTTGCGCACGTCATTGCGCAGGTCGGCATAGCAGTCCTGCAGGCCGAACCAGATGGTTTCGTTGCTGTAGGTCCACAGGCCGTCAACGAGCTGGTTCTCCCATTCGTGGCTGCCCTGGGCGATAGGGACGTGGTCCTCGTCGACAAGCACAGCCTTGATGCGGGTGGATCCGAACTCGATACCGAGGACGGCCCTTCCGGCTTCGATGGTTCTTCTTGCATCCATACTATCTCAGGGCTTTATTGAGCATATAATAAACCTCGTTGTTGCGCAGGGTCTGCTTGAATTCAGAGGTTTCGGTGTCCTTGTTGATGCGGACGTACTCGATGCCTGTCATCTCGGCGAAATCCTCCCAGTACTCCTCAGAAATGTCATAAGAGAAAGCGCTGTGGTGTGTACCGCCGGCCAGGATCCAGGCGCCTGCACCGATTTCGAACGTGGGCTGGGGAATCCAGAGGGCGCTGGCTACGGGCAGGTTGGGCATAGGCTTCGGCTTGATGCACTCAACTGTCTGTGAGATGAGGCGGAAGCGGTTGCCGAGGTCGATGATGGTGGCCTTGATGCCGGGGCCGGTCTTGGACGTGAACACCAGACGGGCGGTCTGCTGCTTGCGGATGCCGATGCCGAGGAAGTGAACCTCGAGCTTGGGCTTGTCTTCGACTGCGATGAGAGGGCAGACCTCGAGCATATGGCTCTGCAGGCAAGAAGAACGGTCGCCGGCGAAGTTGAGGGTGTAGTCCTCAAGGAATGAGCATCCGGTAGGAAGGCCCTGCTGCATCACCCAGAGGGTGCGGACCAGGCAGGCGGTCTTCCAGTCTCCTTCTGCGCCGAAACCATAACCTTCGGCCATCAGGCGCTGAGAGGCCAGGCCGGGAATCTGGTCGAAACCGCAGAAGTCGGGAGCGTTGATGTCGGCGTCTCCGAGGTCGTCGAAGTTGGTGGTGAAAGCGGTAGCACCTTCGTCCTTCAGCACGCGGCGCAGGGCGATTTCAGCTTTGGCGCTGTTCTTTACTTTCTCCCAGTATACATCTTCGCCGCTCTCGTCTATCTTGATCTCATAGAGTTTCTTATACTCCTCTACGAGGGCGTCAGCCTCGGCGTCGGTCACTTTCTTATAGTATTCCATCAGGCTGCTGACGGGGTAGTAGTCAACGTGATATCCGAGGCGCTGCTCGAACTCAACACGGTCACCGTCGGTGACGGCAACGTTGTTCATATTCATACCGAACATCAGGCAGCGTACATTGTGAGCATCGCGCACGCCGGCGGCAACGCGGGCCCATACGGCAATCTGCTTCTGGGCTTTTTCGTCCTTCCAGTAGCCGCATACTACCTTGCGGGGGATGCGCATACGGGTGCAGATATGTCCGAACTCGATGTCGCCGTGGGCGCTCTGGTTGAGGTTCATGAAGTCCATATCTATCTTGTCCCAGGGAATCTCGGCGTTGAACTGGGTGTGGAAGTGGAGGAGAGGTTTCTGAAGCTGCTGGAGACCCTTGATCCACATCTTGGCAGGAGAGAAGGTGTGCATCCAGGTGATGATGCCGATGCACTTGTCATCATTGTTGGCTGCGAGCATTACGGCTTCGACTTCCTTGGAGCTGTTGGCCGTGCCCTTATAGACAATTTTCACAGGGATGTTGCCGGAGGCGTTGAGTCCCTCGACCATTTCTTTTGAGTGTCCGTCAACTTGTACAACGGCGTCACCTCCATAGAGGAGCTGTGCTCCGGTGACGAACCAGACTTCATAATTTTCGAAAAGCATAACAGTATATTTAAGTTATATGATATCGTCAGTTAGAGATTCTTACAAATTTAATTAAATTTGCGTATTAAGTACAACAATTCACCCTAACTAAACTGTTATGGCTATACTAGACTGGATAGTGATTGCGATATTCGTCGCAGCTATGGTGTGGATTATCTTATCGGTAGTCCGCAAGAAAAAAGACAATTCTTCAGATTATTTCCTCAGCGGCCGTGATGCCACTTGGATTGCCATCGGAGCGTCCATCTTCGCATCCAACATCGGCTCGGAGCACCTCATCGGCCTGGCCGGCAGCGGCGCGTCAAGCGGCCTTGCGATGGCCCACTGGGAGATCCAGGGCTGGATGATTCTCATCCTGGCCTGGGTGTTCGTGCCTTTCTACGAGCGAAGCATGGTGTATACGATGCCTGAATTCCTCGAGAAACGCTACAACCGCAGTTCCCGCAAGATACTGACCTATATTTCACTTATCAGCTACGTGCTCACCAAAGTGGCTGTGACGGTTTATGCCGGCGGACTCGTGTTCCAGCAGGTGTTCGGCATCGAAAGCATCCGCATCTTCGGAGCCAACGTCGACTTCTTCTGGGTTGCCGCCATCGGCCTGGTAGTTTTGACAGCTATATATACCGTAATAGGAGGAATGGAGTCAGTCCTCAAGACGTCAGTGCTCCAGACGCCCATCCTGCTGCTGGGATCCATCGTGATCCTGATCCTCGGCTTCAAGGAGCTCGGCGGCTGGCAGAATATGCTTGACCTTTGCAACGTCACTCCCGCATACGAAGGCGCACAGGGTTCTATGTCCCACCTGATGAGGCCGCTCAGCGATCCTCAGTATCCCTGGCTCGGCGCCCTGCTCGGTTCGGCAATCATCGGCTTCTGGTACTGGTGCACCGACCAGTTCATAGTACAGAGGGTCCTTTCAGGCCGTGACCAGAAACAGGCCCGCCGCGGCGCCATCTTCGGAGCATACCTCAAGCTTCTGCCAGTGTTCCTGTTCCTCATCCCCGGAATGATCGCTTTCGCCCTTGCTCGCGGAGCTGCCACCGGAGCCCTCGACAGTGAGCTCGGCCGTCAGCTGGCCCCCGTCCTCTCCAACGGCGACGTCGCCTTCCCTCTGCTGGTTGCCAAACTGCTGCCTGCAGGTTTCAAGGGAGTCGTTGTCTGCGGTATCCTCGCAGCCCTGATGAGTTCCCTCGCATCGCTGTTCAATTCATCAGCTATGCTCTACACCATCGACGTCTACAAACCCAAACATCCCGAAGTTTCCGAGCAGAAACTCGTGAAAGTGGGACGTATGGCTACAATCATAATCGTAACCCTCGGTATCCTCTGGATTCCCGTTATGAAGAGCATCGGAGACGTGCTCTACCTCTACCTGCAGGACGTGCAGTCAGTGCTGGCTCCCGGTATCGCAGCCGCGTTCCTGATGGGTGTATGCTGGAAGAAAGCTACTCCCAAAGGCGGCCAGTGGGCTTTGATTACCGGTCTGGTCATCGGCCTTGTCCGCCTCGGCGCCAAGATCATCTACACTACTGCCTGGGGTGAGAGTATGGGCTCAAGCCTGTTCCGCACCGTGTTCTACGATTTCAACTGGCTCTACTTCTGCGCCTGCATGCTGGCTGTCTGCCTGCTCGTCTGCATCGTCGTCAGCCTTTGCACCAAACCGAAACCCGAGGAAGAGATTCGAGGCCTCGTGTTCGGCACAGCTACTGCTGAGCAGAAAGCTGAGACCCGTCGCAGCTGGAACGGCTGGGACATCTTCCATACCTGCGTAATCCTCGGTATCACCGTAGCATTCTACATCTATTTCTGGTAGTGTTATGTTAGAAGCTCTCAAACAAGAAGTCCTCAAGGCCAACCTCGACCTTGTAAAACACGGGCTGGTGATCTTCACCTGGGGTAACGTAAGTGCAATCGACCGCGCCAGCGGCCTGGTGGTCATCAAACCTTCAGGCGTAGAATACGACGAGATGAAGGCTTCTGATATGGTGGTCGTAGACCTCGACGGCAAAGTTGTCGAAGGAGACCTGCGTCCCTCATCGGATACCCCCACACACGTTGCATTGTACAAAGCCTTCCCCAATATCGGAGGCGTGGTCCACACCCATTCTACATACGCTACGGCGTGGGCCCAGGCAGGTCGTGACCTCCCCAATATCGGCACTACCCACGCCGACTATTTCCACGAGGATATCCCCTGCACCCGCGATATGAAGAAAAGCGAAGTCTTCGGCGAGTACGAGAAGGAGACCGGCAACGTGATTGTCGAAAGATTCGAGAATATCAATCCTGACGACACGCCTGCAGTGCTGGTCAAGAACCACGGTCCCTTCGCCTGGGGCACGGACGCTGCCAACGCAGTCCACAATGCAGTAGTGCTGGAGCAGGTGGCCAAGATGGCATTCATCTCTTCGACCCTGCACCTGAACACCCTCGATGTAGTAACCCACGTTCCTTCGATGAACAAGCACCTTATCGAGAAGCACTACAGCCGCAAGCACGGCCCCGGAGCTTATTACGGACAAAAGAAAAAGTAAACAGATATGAAAAAGACTCTATTCGTTTTGATGGCGGCAACAGTGATGATTGCTGCAAGCTGCACCGGCAAAAAGGCAGCTGATTCCCTCAAAGTAGATCCCGCACTGTTCGAAGCTGTCATCGACGGCAAAGATGTGCATCTTTATACGGCCGAGAATGCCAACGGTATGGTTGTCCAGTTCACCAACTATGGCGCCCGCGTAGTCAGCATCATCGTGCCTGGCAAGAACGGCGAGCCGAAAGATGTCATCTGGGGCTTCGATTCGATCGAAGGCTACCTCACCGGTGATGCTTTCTCAGGCCCGGTTGTCGGCCGTTACGGCAACCGTATTGCCAAGGGCGCCTTCACTCTCGACGGCGTGACCTACCAGGTCGACCAGAATGAGAACGGCAACCACCTGCACGGCGGCAAGAAAGGAATCTATGCTGTGGTTTGGGATTGCAAGCAATACAATAACGCCCAGGGCGAGCCTGTTGTCGAGATGACCTACAACTCTCCTGACGGCGAGATGGGCTATCCCGGCAATATGAAGATAACCGTGGTCTACACCGTGAAGAATGACAACTCGCTTGCCATCACCCACAAGGCAACCACCGACAAGGCCTGCCCCGTGAACCTGACCTTCCATCCCTACATCAACCTTCACGGCACCAGCGAGGTCAGCTCTAACAGCCACCTCCTCTATATCGACGCCGACACCTTCACTGCCACCGACCGTGCTCTCATCCCTACGGGTGAATTTACTCCGGTCGCAGGTACTGCAATGGACTTCAATACTCCTACAGAGGTGGGCAGCCGTCCGGATATGAGCGTAGAGGCTATCAACATCGCCAACGGCGGATATGACCAGAACTACGTGCTCAACCACCCCGGTGATATGAGCAAGCCTTGCGCTACCTTGTACGAGCCTGCCACCGGCATCTTTATGGAGATTTTCACAGACCAGCCCGGCCTGCAATTCTACTCAGGTCCTGCAATGAACGGCACGGATGTTGGTAAACGTGGTGACGTGCATCATCGCTTCAGCGGCATAGCTCTCGAGACCCAGAAGTTCCCGGATGCTCCGAACCAGCCCGGCTTCCCGAACACTATCCTCCGCCCCGGCGAAGAGTATGTACACAACGCCATTTATAAGTTCTCAACCAAATAAACGCAATACGATGAAAAGATTTCTCTGGACCATTGCCTTCTTCTTTGTAGCCTTGCCTGCCCTTGCGCAGAATTCCGAGGCGGTGCCGTTCAATGGACTTCTCGTTGATATGACCGGAAAGGGCATCAAGAATGTCAAGGTCGAGGTGAAGAATACCAACCGCTACACCAGGACCGACAAGAAAGGCCGTTTCGGTCTGACGAACCTGACACCCAAGGACACGCTTGTGTTCACCATAAAGAGGCTGACTCACGAAATTGAAGTCGGTGATGCCAAGAGTCTGAGGATAGTGATGGCTTCGGAGAATACTGACGAGTGGAGTGCTTCTCAGGATGACGAACTTGTGGATTTCGGTTTTATGTATGTCAAGAGGCGTGAATACACCGGCGGCGCATCCGGCCTGACCGAAGAGAACCTGAAAGGTTTCACGGATCTGGGAGAAGCCCTCAACGCCCTCGTGCCCAACGTAACAGTGAGCGGCGACGGAAGCGTCAACATACGTGGACAGAGGTCTCTTACTTCTTCGAACAATGCGCTGATACTTCTGAACAATCAGGAGATAGGTTCTGTCCTTGACATAAGTATCTATGACGTCAAGAGCGTCGAGATCCTGAAAGATGGTGAGGGCTACGGTTCGAGAGGTGCCAACGGCGTAGTTATCATCAGGACGAAGTAAGTACCCTTTTTATGAAAAGAATTGTTCCGGCATTGCTGCTGTCGATAGTGGTGGCATGCTCTGCGCCGGAAAAAGTGGATTATGTGGAATACGTAAACCCTCTCGTGGGAACGCTTTCCACATATTCTCTTTCTACCGGCAACACATATCCTGCCATCGCGCTGCCCTGGGGAATGAACTTCTGGACCCCGCAGACAGGCCGCACTGGCAATGGCTGGACTTATGTATATACTGAGAACAAGATCCGCGGCTTCAAGGAGACCCATCAGCCCAGCCCGTGGATAGGAGACTACGGCCAGTTTGCCATAATGCCCGTGACCGGAACTCCGGCTTTTGACCAGGATGAACGCGCAAGCTGGTTCTCCCACAGGAGCGAGACAGCCAAGCCCTACTATTACAGCGTTTATCTGGCTGACCACGATGTCACCACCGAAATCGCTCCGACCGAGAGGGCGGCTATGTTCCGTTTCACATTCCCCGAGACTGACAAAGCCTTCGTCGTCATTGACGCTGTTGAAGGCGGCTCTGGTGTCGAGATAGTTTCCGACCGCAAGATCGTCGGCTATTCGACTATGAACAGGGGAGGAGTGCCCTCCAATTTCAAGAACTGCTTCGTGATAGAGTTCGACAAGCCCTTCACATACAAGGCAACTTTTGCCGACGGCGTGCTGTCGGAAGGCGTGACTGCAGCTGAAGCTGCACATACGGGCGCTGTGATAGGATTCTCGACACGCAAGGGCGAAGTCGTGCACGCGAGAGTGGCCTCTTCGTTCATCAGCGAAGAGCAGGCTCTCCAGAACCTCAAGGAGCTTGGCGACAGAAATTTCGACGAGGTGGCGGCTGCAGGTAAGGCGGCGTGGAACGACGTGCTCGGACGCATCGATGTCAGCAGCGAGAATGTGGACAATATGCGTACCTTCTATTCTTGTCTCTACCGTGCGCTGCTCTTCCCCCGCAAGTTCTATGAAATAACTGCTGACGGGCAGGTTATGCACTACAGCCCCTACAACGGCGAAGTGCTGCCGGGCTATATGTATACCGACACAGGCTTCTGGGATACCTTCCGCAGCCTGTTCCCGTTCGTCAACCTGATGTATCCCACCGAGGCCCTGCAGATGCAGGAGGGCCTGATAAATGTATATAAGGAGAGCGGTTTCTTCCCTGAGTGGGCTTCTCCCGGC
>JAGCZI010000140.1 GCA_017960085.1 Bacteroidales bacterium | reverse complement strand
GTTCATTCTCATACTGTTGAGATTCTGTTTTTCGACCTCGATGCGCTCGCGCAGATCTTTGATGGCCATTTCGCGTACTTCGTGTGCTTTCATTGTCAATTCTCTCCTTGGTTAGACTGTTTCAACATAATCTCTTCTTACGATAAACTGGCAAGCTACAGGAAGTTTCTGAGCGCCGAGACGGAGAGCTTCCTTGGCGATCTGCATCGGAACACCCTCAGCTTCGATAAGGATACGACCGGGAGTTACAGGAGCTACGAATCCCTCGGGATTACCTTTACCTTTACCCATACGTACCTCAGCCGGTTTCTTAGTGTAAGGTTTGTCAGGGAATATCCTGATCCAAATCTGACCTTCACGTTTCATGTGGCGGACTACTGCTTGACGGGCAGCCTCAATCTGCTGACCTGTGAGCCAGCAGCTCTCCATGGTTTTAATACCAAATGAGCCAAAGGCGAGTTGAGTGCCTCTGTGGGCATTACCCTTCATACGTCCTTTCTGCTGCCTTCTAAATTTGGTTTTCTTAGGTTGTAACATGATTTTATACTATTGTTAAAATATTATAAACACTTAATCCTCAGCATTTTAGGCCCTTAAGCGCATAAAACGCGGGATGCAAAGGTAATCCAATTATTCTAATTACCAAACTTTTTTCAAATATTTTTCAGGAAATTTCGACCAGTTTTTTTGATAGCTAACCTCAGCTTTTTCAACTGGTTACAAATTTGGACCCTTGCAGCCCGAACAACATTTTCGACGAGTCACCCCACATACTAACCTCCGTTCCCAGCAAAGACATCCGCCCGGCGGAATCACAAAGAGTTCAGGTAAAGTTTGAGGTCGGGTAGGTCTTTTTGGATGATGCCCCAGATGGTTCTCATGTTTACTGAGTAGTAATCGTGCACAAGGACGTGGCGCAAGCCTTCTATGGCTGCCCAGTCAATTCCCTTGTGCGTTTCGAGAAAATCGTTTGAAAGCTTGTATACGCTTTCTCCGATACATTGTAAATTATATGCTACTGCGTGACAAAGAATCTTGTTTCCTTCGAAGGCTTCATAGGCTTCTACTCCTTCCATAAAAGTATCTATGTTGGATATGGATTCCAACATTAGCGAAATACGGGCTTCGTCGTTGATTCTACTTCTCATAGACGAGGTACTTTTCGCGCTCGGCCGAAGGCTGGGCGAAGGGTTTCAAATAGCCGTTCTCAACTAAATCTACCTCGCGGCCGAGACGTTTTTCCAAATCGAGCTTGAAACGGACTATGTCCAGCAATGACAGAGAAGACGACCAGTCATAATCTACCAGAAGATCGAGATCGCTTTCGGGCGTTTCTTCTCCACGAGCGAATGAGCCGAACACCCATGCCCTTAGAACGGGAATTCCGGACAGATATCTCTGGAGGGATGAGAACATCTTCAAACGTTCTGAATCGAGACTGGAGATGCAGTCGGACAACTCATCCTTAAGTCCCCTCCTGGCGGCATAGCGCATCATACGGTTGACATTCACCGGATAGACCTCCATCACTTTCTGGAATTCCAGCTTATGCGGAGCAATATCTTTTTTGCTTTCAGCAATCCTGTCTACAAGGCTCTTTTCCAAAGACGGGAGACGGACATCTTCTACCTCAGCAAGCGGAGCATCTGAAACCATCGGACCGACCACAATATAACCTTCCAATGCAAGCGGGAAGGCGGCTTCGTCTTTATCAAGAATCACTTTAACATATTTCTTTTTCAAAATCGACACGACCTGCCCGATGAACGCCTTATAAACTTCAACATGCAGATTGCCGCCTTTCTCATACATACAGAGGTCGACACCTTCGCAGTGATCAATGAGCCACAGATTCACTTCGCGCATCCAGTCTGAAACCTCATATCTGAATGCTGGCTTATGAGTGGCAATATACTGCCCTCTCCCTACCTGAGAAAGGACACCGTCCTGGAGCATAAGGCGGATGCGGGAATACACAGTCGGCTTGGGCACACCAGGCCATGCCGTCATAAAATCTTTGACAGCCAGAGCACCTTCCCTATCAAGAAGAACATTGATTTCGCCCCTGTAATTGAAATCTCTCATAGTTGGGGCAAAGATAGTAATAATTCGGCAATAAATATATAAATGTTGCCGATTAATTATTCAGTCTTTCCAGATGGCAGAAGAGGAGTTTGCCGTCGGCGTCGCGCAGGTGCATGCCGTTGCCGCGGCACCAGCGCCAGTGGCGGCAGCGGGCGCATGCGTCGGTTTTCATCCAGGAGCGGTCGCGGTAGATCTGGTAGCGGTTGTTCCATACGTCCATGAAGTCGTCGCCTTTATATATGTTTCCCTGGCTGTAGCCTGAGCGGATGCTGGGACAGGCGGCGATAGAGCCGTCGGCCATAACGGAGCCCACGGTGAGGCCTGCGTTGCACAGGAAGAAGTGGTCGCGGACATCGCCTTCGTATTTGCCGAGGAAGCCTTCGCAGCCGTAGCTGGCCTTGATGATGCCCTCTTTGCGGGTGCGCTTTATGAATTCCATGGTGCCGCGGAACTCTTCGCCGGAAAGTCTCAGCTCCGGATCGCTGGCGGCACGCCCGACGGGGAAGACAGTGAAGAGACGCCATTCCTTGACGCCGTTGTCGATCAGCAGCTGCTTGATCTGGTCGAGCTCATTGTAGCTGCGCTTGTTCACGCAGGTCACTACGTCGAACTCGATTTGCCCGGAATTGGCGACCATATTGATTGCCGGAACGGCTTTTTCATAAACACCTGGCAGCCCGCGCATCCAGTCGTGAGTGGATCCGATGCCGTCTAGACTTATGGTCATGGAGCGAAGGCCGCTTTGCAGCAGGCTCTGGTATCGAGCCGGAGTGAGCGCCAGGGCGTTGGTGACGATCCCCCAGGGGAAGCCCCGGT